>NZ_CP071294.1:0-85819 GCF_017309525.1 Lactococcus sp. LG1074
ATGAATACTGAAAAAAAACTAGCAATGGAAGCTATAAAAGACCGAAAGGTTGTTGAGCACAATGATTTGATAACTAGCATTGCGAAAATGGATAAAACTCCTCTAAAGATATTTGAACTTGCAGTTTCATGTATTGATACGGACAATCCTCCTAAAGATGATGTTGTTTATCTTTCAAAAAAAGAGCTATTCAGTTTTTTTGATGTTTCAGATAACGATAAGCATACTAGATTTAAGAAAGCTGTAGAAAAAATGCAGAAACAAGCATACTTTCAAGTAAGAGAAAAAACAGGAAAAGGCTTCGAATTTGAAAGTATCATTCCAATCCCTACTGTTAAGTGGAATAATTATAATGACGAGGTATTTATTAGATTTAATCCAGACATAATGCCATATTTAATTGATATGAAGACGAGCTTCACTCAATATGCGATTATGGATATTATGAATTTGAACAGCAAGTATAGTATCATCCTCTATAAATGGCTAAGTATGTTTTTTAATCAGTATGAGCATTATTCTGATAAACCCAATCGCACACAAAAGCAGCTATTTAAGTACAAAAATCCAAAGATTTCTGTAAAGGAATTAAGAGAATTAACGGATACAAATTCAGACTATGCACGTTTTGGAAATTTTGAGACTAATGTAATAAAGAAATCTATTTCTGAAATTAATGATAACACACACTTTGATGTAGATTATGAGAAGATAAAAAAAGGCAGAAATATTGACGAAATACAATTTTTTATAACTAAAAAGAAAGTGTTGAATGAAAATTATAAAGACAATGATCCTAAAGCACAAGAATCATTAGAGCAAAAGCAAGTTGAAAATGAAAAACTATTCTACTCTGCAGTTGGACATCCTTACACTTTACAATTGATTAATGTTGGACTACTTCAGGCAACAGATATAGCAAATCAAGAAAGAATGATAGGACTTGTAAGAAATGTTTATCCTGTTTACGACAGCATCACACAAAGTAAGGGACAGAGTGGTTTAACTACTCACTTAGAGTATGTCCGTGATAAAATGATAGATTTTAGTGATAGTAAAAAGAATATAGTGAAGTATTTAAAAACTTCTGCAGAACAGTATGTAACTTCAACTAGTTTTGATTAATTTAAAAATAAAAAAGAAGGAGCCTTAGCTCCTTTTTATTTGTTTATCTTATATATTTTGAACTTTTGAGCTTTTGGGAGAAAAAAAACTCAGTAATAATCAACCTTCCGAGGTTTTTATTGATACAAAATAATATGTATAGTGATACAAAAAACTATGTATTCTGATACAAAATACTATGTATATTGATACGTTGAGTGTTGACAATGTATCAATGTAATGTTATAATAAATCTATAAAAATAAAAAAGGAATAAGTCATAGATGAATGATTTAGAGAAAAGAAATGTTGTTGAGCATAATGACTTAATTACTAGCGTTGCCAAAATGGATAAAGTTCCTTTGAAGATTTTTGAAATGGCCGTTTCTTACATTGATACAGAAAATCCGCCAGAAGATAATATCGTTTATTTATCGAAGCAGGAATTATTTGATTTTTTTGATGTGTCAGATAGTAATAAGCACAGCCGTTTTAAAGAGGCAATAGAAAAAATGCAAAAGCAAGCTTTTTTTCAAATTAAAGAAGAGAAAAAAAGAGGCTTTAAATTTAAGAGTATTGTACCAATCCCCTTTGTAGAATGGAATGATTATAATAGTCAAGTAATTATTAGATTTGATCAAGCTATTATGCCTTATTTGATTGATTTAAAAACAAATTTTACTCAATATGCAATTACAGATATTATGGAACTCAATAGTAAGTACAGTATAATCTTTTATAAGTTACTTACCAAATCATATAATCAGTATGAACATTATCAGTACAAATCAAATCGTACTAAAAAACAATTATTGGAATACAGAAACCCTCAATATAGTATTTTAGAATTAAGAGAAATAACAGACACATTGGATGAATATAAACATAGTTCGAATTTCTTTAAAAGAGTGATTGATGAACCATTAAAAGAAATAAATGACAATACTCATTTCAATGTTACCTATGAAAAAGTAAAAAAAGGTCGCAGCATCGACAGTATCATATTTCATATTGATAAAAAAATTATTCTAACTGATAATGATTATAAAAAAGAACAAGATGATCCTGAATATTTGGAATCCAAGGAAAAACAAAGTATAGATGATGCTGAGTATTTTAAACTTTCAATGGAAAGTAAATATACAAGATTACTAATAGAGAATTCTCTTTTAAATCCAATGGAAATGACCGATATTAGCCTTATGGTTGGATTACAAAAAAATGTGTATCCATTATATCAAGAATTAGAGAAGATAAAAGGAGATAATGGTCTCCTCGTACATCTACAATATGTTCAAGATAAACAAGAGGGTTATACAAAAAGAAACACAGCAAAATATCTAAAAAAAGCAGTTGAAAGTTATTTAAGTTCAATAATGCAAAAAGAAAATTTAGGAGTGCATAAATGAAAACAATTAGTTTATTAAATTTAAAGGGTGGAGTTGCAAAAACCACCACAGGTATTAATCTAGCAAAAGGTTTAGCAAATAAAGGAAAAACTGTATTGATGATAGACACAGATATGCAGGCAAATGCTACGAGTATATTTTTAGATGAAGAGCGTACTAGTTCTGATTTTAAAGGCTTTGCAGAAATTTTGCTAGATGAAAAATTAGAAGACGTTTCAGAGTATATTTATAACGTCGATACAAATTTAGACATGATAGGTTCAAACCTATCTGTTGCGGAGAGTGAGTTGAAAATTCGAAGTTCATTCAATAGAAATACTTCAAATATCGTCAATAAGATAGTAAAAAAAGTTTCTTCTGATTATGACTATTGTATTATTGACTGTTCTCCAACTATAAATCTTATTACATTGAATATTATTATAGCTAGTGATGAGATTATTATTCCAATAAAAATTGATAAGTTCGCATTAGAAGGTTATCAAACTACACTAAATAACATTGAACAAATCATTGATGATTATGAACTCGATACAGAACTTACTATTCTATATACAATGGTAAACAGGAATAATATAGATAAACAAATTATGGAACTAATTTCTGGTAATCGCTTTGATACAACTATTCGTTTTCAAGCAAAACCTGTCACTGAAAATGCACTAAATAATGTTGTATTAATAGATGATAAAAGAGATACAAATGTAAAAGAAGATTATTTATCTCTAATTGATGAAATAATAAATAAGGAGGGGTAAAGATGGCAAATGATTTTGGCTTCACTGATTTGATTAAAAAAGATGAGCATGAAAGAAAAAAAACAAATACAAAAAATATTCCAGTAGATGAAATAAAAGAAAACGAAAATAATAATTACGAACTTGTTGATATAGATAAATTAGCTACAAGTATAGAAGAGCTAGGATTATTACAACCGCTTTTAGTTAAAAAAAGAGGGAAATTTGAATATGAATTGATTGCAGGACATAGAAGATTTACTGCAATAAAAAAACTTATTGATAATAATAAGCTCCCTTCAGATTATGAAGTACTATCTAAAATAATTGACTCTTCAGAGAACGAAATAATAACAAGACTGAAACTCCATGAAACAAATCTACAAACTCGCTCACTTCTAAATATGGAAGAAAGTGAAAAAATTTCAGTTGTTGAAGATTATATGAATCTAATTGATCAAGCTAAAAAACAAGGCATTGAAGTAAACGGAAAACCAATTAAAGGTAAAACAAGAGAACTTGTGGCAGAAAGATTTGGGGTAAGTCATTATACGGCTCAGAAGATTATTCGAAAAGTTAAAGAGGGGGGAGAAAAAGAAAAACCTAAAAAAGTTAAAAGTATCAGTACAGTAACTCAACTTAAAAAAATTGTTAAGCAAATTGAAAAATTGGAATTTGAGAATACTGAAGAAGAGATAAAAATTAAAGAAGGAATAATTAAACTTTTAGAACAGAAAGCCAAGTAAGGCTTTCTTTTTTTGCAAGGGGACAAAGTTTAGCTCCCTAAATTCAAAAAATAGAATGACAAAAGAGGGGGCAAAATTTAGCCCCTAAATTCAAAATATAGAATGACAAAAGAGGGGGCAAAATTTAGCCCCTAAATTCAAAATATAGAATGACAAAAGAGGGGGGCAAAATTTAGCCCCTAATTTCAAAATATAGAATGACAAAAGAGGGGGTAAAGTTAAACTTTTTAAAAACGAATAACATGAATATCGGTTTTTCCAATATTTGTAGTTGATTTATGGCGACAATAAATATATAATATTGATATATTCAATAAATGGTTAGGAGGGGATCGCTATTAAATTTGCAATTAAAAATGAAGAAGGACAATATTTAAACTTTAAACAAGATATTAATAGAGAGGAAGATCTGTCAGTTCCAGTTTGGAGTCGCAGCTTTGCTATGACTTGGAATGAAGAAGTCGCAAGTTACTTAGCTGAACTCTATGATGGTGAAATTATACAGATGTAGTGTAAACAAAGATGAGGATTGATTATGATAAAGAGCCACGCAGGGCTATCTTCTTTGAGGACGTCAAATCAAACTATGCATCCATTGAATGTGTTCAAAGGAAGTTACACCCCCTAACAACTTCTTTATGTGTCATGAGCAGGTCAGACAATTCATACGGTCTTATCCTAGCATCAAGCCCAAAATTTAAAGAAGTATTCGGTAAATCAAATGTGAGTCGAGCACGTGATTTGCCTTTTTTAATTGAGTCAAGAAAGTTTAACTATCAAAAGTGGTATGAAAAGCATACAGATATTCATGGCCAACGTACAGAACCAACCCTTGAATATGTGGCTTTTATAGAGAGTTGGGCAAAACGTACGCACATTGTTCCCCCTCAAATGGCCTTGTACATTGAAGAAAATATACGTATGCAAAAGATATTGTCAGGCTATACCTCCTTTGAAGAAATTCACTCCTACTCCATTGACGAATCCTTTATGGATGTCACGGAGTCCTTAAATCTTTTCTACCCAGATATAAAAGACAAGTATGTACAAATGGATAGACTGGCACAAAAGCTGCAGAGGGAAGTGCTTGCACGTACTGGCTTATATATTACTGTGGGAATGGGAGATAATCCGCTACTGGCTAAGATTGCAATGGATAATTACGCTAAACACAACAAGAATATGAGAGCCCTTATCCGTTATGAAGATGTACCTGAAAAGATATGGACAATCCCAAAGATGACTGACTTTTGGGGGATAGGCAAAGCTACAGAGCGGACATTGAATAAGCTTGGAATTCATTCAATAAAAGACCTAGCAAACGCCAACCCTCAACTTATCAAAAGAAAAATGGGAGTGGTTGGACTGCAGCAATTCTTTCATGCGAACGGCATCGATGAAACCAATGTACGTGACAGGCACATAAAAAAATCTGAGAGTTACAGCAACAGTCAGATTTTACCAAGGGATTATGAAAGAAGAGAAGAGATCGTGCTTGTGATAAAGGAAATGGCGGAACACTTGGCCATTCGATTACGTAAGGGAAAGAAGTTGGCAGGAGGGCTTTCTTTATGGGTCAGACACTCTTATCAAAGCAATGCACCATCGATTAAAGTGTCCTGTAAAATTGACCCCACTCAAAGCACTTTAGTGATTCAAAATGAAGCCTTAAGAATGTTCTCTTCAAAGTACCAGGGGGGACCGGTACGAGAAATTGGGATAGGGGGCTTTCACTTATCAGACGAGAATATAAAGCAACTGACACTCTTTGAAACCATGCTTGAAGATGATAAGCAAGTGAACAAACAAGAAGCGCTACAGCGAGCTGTAGATGAAATCAGAGAGAAGTTTGACTTCACAGCCATACAAAAAGCAAGTGCATTGGCTGCAGGTTCAAGAGTACTAGAGAGACATAAAATGATAGGCGGGCATGCTGCAGCAGGAGGTGAGAGCATATGACAGTGGATCGTTCATACAGTGAATATGAAGCCATCAGAACGTATCATGACCGAGGTATGATGAAGTGGGGGGCTTTTGCGACAGGGGAGTTAACTGAAGCGCAGAAGAAACTTATGGAAGAATATGCTGAAGAGAAAGAAAAAGAAGATTAATCTAGCCCTTAACGACAATTAAAACAAATAAAAGTGACCTTCAAGAAATGATACATTGATAGCGCATTTTTAGACACTTTTCAAATTTTACAGGAACAAAGGTACGATTATTATGGTTCTGAACTTTATTTAATATTAGAGGGCTACCTTTAAACGCTATTTACAAAAAAATAAAAAGCTCATACTTCTAATTTATGAGCTTTTTATTTTTTTGTTTATATTCATTAGTAATGATCTTAATCTTAAAAATGAACCAATTCAAAGTCGTCCTAATGAATATAAAATTTCTTCCAAGTAAAAAGTAGAACGAGAAAATTTTAAAAATAATATATTTTAAAGCTAATTTTTATTTCCTCGATTTTCATTATAACCGAGATCATATGCTTGATAATATTCGATAGTTCTACGCTCTAGTTCATCTAAACTATCAAATTCACTCTCTCTTAAGCGTACTGTCCATACCTCAAACGCTTCTCCGCTTTGGTAGTCATTAAAGAAATTATAACTTCCTGCATTCCCACCCTTACCAGAAAAGTGTTTAAATAATCGATTCATTACTTTCTTAGCTTGGCCAACATAGTATTTTTCATTGCTACTATTGTAAATAATATAAACACCAGTATAATCATTTGTTGGGCTGTTACTCATATAGTTAAATATTTGTGGGGTAAATTTTTCTGATATATAACCTATACCTTCTATTTTATCTCTCATAATATTTTCTGATGGCATGGGCATATTGTTGCTATTTTTAGAATGGTTATTTCTGATCGCTTCTTTTTCAAAAGGCATTGCCATTTTTTGAAGCTCTAAGTCATATATAGGAAACTTACCTATAATCTGTTTTTGTTTTTCAGAAATGCTGGATTTTGTGGGGTATACTTCTTTAATCCAGAATCTGTTTTTTACTTGAGAATAGTATGTTTTAATAATTAGTAATGAAGCATACTGTCTTAATTCAGTAAAATAATTATTTTTTATTTCTTGAAATTCATCTTGAGATATTTTACTACCTCTTAAGTTTTCTTGTATTATAATGATTTTATTTTTGATCTCTAATATTGTTTTCCAGTGAGACTTTGTATCCAGGCCTAAAATTAGACCCTCCAAAGAGGATATATATGTTTCAATATTCTCTGTTGGTATTGTTTCCCAATCATATTTTGTTCTAATATCAAAGCTATACTCATTTTTTATTATATTAAATATACTAGAGAACTCTCGTGAGGTAGTTAGTTCGAATTGATAATTAAATTTATCGATTAGATCTTCCATTTTTAAGATATTAGTATTCAATTTAAACTCAAATGATACGGGTATCAAATCAAACTCTTGCACCAGGTCTATTGTCTTTACAGGATCTTTAAAACCATAAATATAATAACCTGAATCAAATTCTTGGAATTTAACTTCATCAGCAAATATAATTCTTACATAATTACTAACCGTTCCAATATTTTTATATTCATCTCTTAATTTCAAGGTAATACAAAACATTTCAGGAGTATTTTCTACTCTATTGTTTTCAGTTATAGGAATCTCAAAATCGAGGGTTATAGTCTCCCCCCTCCTAAATTCCCCATTTTTTTGTATTTGATTATTTTCTACTTTTTTATCTGTAGTATTTGTTCGAAATAGATTACCAAAAATTCCCATTTTTTCTCCAATTTTCTCCATACCTATCGCACGTATTAGCTTAATATGCTTCTTTCAATATTATATTTTATCATATATGATCGGATACGGATGTTAAATATACAGAATAAAAAAGTATAAGAACGAATTTCTAAAATTTTTTTGTTTTATAGTATATACCTCAATGAATATTTTTGGGGTATTAGAACCAAATTAATAATAGGCTCAAATTAATTTATGAAGGAAATTATCTACTCTCGAAAAGTTTTTCATAGTTAGGAAATGTTGAAATAGGTTTAGGGACTGCATCAATGTAGGCATTTTTATTATATTCTCGTTAAATAAATTTCTAACCCATTATGATTTTGGTGGTTTAGTCTTCCATTTAGAGTCATTAGTAAAAAGTTCTTGTATTAAAACAATCGATAATTAAAAGGTGTTTCATTAGAATTTTGAAAAGCACAATGCCAAGAAGAACTAACATCATTAGTAGTATTAAATGTGGTAAAAAAATGGTCTGAAAAATCATAAGCGTGTGTGTTAGTAACTTTATCATTATGTAAAACACAGTTTAAGGCGTTAGGTATGTTGGTATTATTAGCAAACTCTAGAGTAGAACAGCAGTTTAGAAATGCAAGATAAAATTGATGATATTGTATAATCTCATTAAATTTCGTGAAAGTCATGTTAGAATCCACAAATTGTAGAAGAGTTCTGTTGTTTGAGATGGCTGTATGTCCAGCTATATGAAGTATATCTATGCTTGAAAAGCTATCAAAAATAGTTCTAAATATATTAGTTGAGCATCCGTGTATTGGAATTACTAAATAATCTGGGTGAGTTATAATCTGCGATATATTATTTACCTCGTCATTAGCCTTGACATCATCATTTTCCATATCAATCAGACTTAAAGATAAGAAGACTCTTGTTTCCTGATCAATTCCTTTTCTAACTTCTTCTATTTTATCTATATCTAATGCAATTCTTGAAACATTTATATAAGAATATAATATTTTTTTAACTTTGTAGTAGTTCTATACTTTTCATAATTTATAAACTGGGTAGTATTTATCTGTAAAGACCTTACAAAACTATTCAGAGTAGGGTAATCTTTTTCTCTCGATTTTTTTCTAAGAGCTGAAATATTTTCTTGCATGTTACTTTTTACTAGACTTTGAGTATACTCAAAAAAATATTTTTCATCAAATTTTTTTTCAATTTTTTTGCTGATATCTGGTTCAAAAAAATTGAAAACGGGTAAAATAGTTTGTATTAAATCTTTATCTTTTATCCTAGAATGGTAGTCTTCTTCTAACATTTTTCCTCTTTAAAATATAATAATTTAAGTGAAGTTTAAGAGCTTATTTCAAAAATCTTCTATAGCATTATTTTAGTTTAAAATTGATAAAAATGATAGTGCAAAAAAAATTATCATAGAATTAGAGAAAGGTATTTTCTTGATAAACTCCTATTCTGTCAGGGCGTCCAATAGAGTATACTTATTTGTCCTAATATGGTTTTAGCAGTATAATTGACTTGGTGAATAGGTCATTTAAGTTGGGCATAATAGGAGGAGTAAAATGAAAAAATTTATTTATCGAGTTTTAGAAAATGACGAAGTGGTGGCTATTTTTAATGAGCAACAATATGCGCAAGATTTTATCGCTTACGAAAAGACAATTTCTGATAAGCAATTTGAAATTGAAAAAGTAGATATAGCTGATTGGTTATTGCAACCGAGAGAATTTTAGAGGTTGGTTGAAAATGGCGAAAATTGGTTATGCACGTGTCAGTAGCAAAGAACAGAACCTAGATCGGCAATTACAAGCGTTACAGGGCGTTTCTAAGGTCTTTTCAGACAAATTAAGCGGTCAATCGGTCGAACGCCCACAATTACAAGCTATGCTTAACTATATTCGTGAAGGGGATATAGTTGTTGTTACTGAATTAGATCGATTAGGACGAAATAATAAAGAATTAACAGAATTGATGAATCAAATTCAAATTAAGGGGGCAACCCTGGAAGTCTTAAATTTACCCTCAATGAATGGTATTGAAGATGAAAATTTAAGACGGCTGATTAATAATTTAGTGATTGAATTGTATAAGTACCAAGCGGAATCTGAACGCAAACGAATTAAAGAACGCCAAGCCCAAGGAATTGAAATTGCTAAGAAAAAAGGAAAATTCAAAGGGCGACAACCTAAATTCAAAGAAAATGATCCACGTTTACAACACGCTTTCGATTTGTTTTTGAACGGTTTATCCGATAAAGAAGTTGAAGAACAAACTGGAATCAATCGCCGAACGTTTAGAAGGTATCGAGCAAGATATAACGTGACAGTCGATCAAAGAAAAAATAAAGAAAAGAGGGATAGTTAATGAGTACGGTTATTTTAGCTGAAAAACCAAGCCAGGCATTAGCCTATGCAAGTGCTTTAAAACAAAGCACCAAAAAAGACGGTTATTTTGAGATCAAAGACCCACTATTTACAGATGAAACGTTTATCACCTTTGGTTTTGGGCATTTAGTGGAATTAGCAGAACCAGGTCATTATGACGAAAAGTGGCAAAATTGGAAACTTGAATCATTGCCGATTTTTCCTGATCGATACGATTTTGAAGTGGCAACAGATAAAAAAAAGCAGTTTAAAATTGTTAAGTAGTTCAGTTTTGGAGTACAAAATGACAAAATGTACTTCAAAATGGACTACTTTTTTCATTTTAACTTACATACCAAATTACATACAAAATGATTTATAAAATGCAATTGAAAATGATAATTGAATGAAAATTTGTGATTTTGTGGTATTATGATAATATAACTTATAGAAAAAATTGCTTATTCAACTAACGGGCAGGATAATGAGAAAAGGTTTTTTGATAGAAATAAGAAATTAGATGGTAAATTAGTTAAAAAGGCTGTGTTATAAATGAAAGTTTCTTTGATTGCTGCGATGGATAAGAATAGAGTGATTGGCAAAGAGAATGACATTCCTTGGAGGATTCCCAAGGACTGGGAATATGTTAAAAATACTACAAAGGGACATCCGATAATATTAGGTAGGAAGAACCTTGAATCAATCGGAAGAGCCTTACCTGACAGAAGAAATATTATTCTGACGAGAGATAAGGGGTTTACCTTTAATGGTTGTGAAATTGTTCATTCAATAGAAGATGTTTTTGAGTTATGTAAAAACGAAGAAGAAATTTTTATTTTCGGAGGAGAACAGATTTATAATTTGTTTTTCCCTTATGTTGAGAAAATGTACATCACAAAAATACATCATGAATTCGAAGGAGATACTTTTTTTCCAGAAGTGAATTATGAGGAATGGAATGAGGTATTTGCCCAAAAAGGGATAAAGAATGATAAAAATCCGTATAACTACTATTTTCATGTATATGAAAGAAAAAACTTATTGAGTTAACGGGTGCGTTAATTGAAGAAGAACAGTAAAGATAAAGCACAAGAGCTTGGGATTACTCCAAGCTCTTTTTGTCATTTGAAATAAATTATATCTTTCCAATCAAATTGTTTATCTGTAATCCCTAATCTTTGAGCAGGTGTCAAAACCTTTTTATCCGCTGATTTAAAAGGGCGACAAAAGTTGTAGTAAGTTCTTAGAATTGTAATCGCAAATTGAGCATACTTCGGATTGAAGTTAGCGTAAATATAGCTCTTCTTATCACCACGAGCTGTTGTTAATGGTCTTTCAAGAGATGATATATAACGTCTTATCTGTTGAATAAAGCTATTGGTCGAATGGTCATTAACATTTAATAGCATCTTTGCGATTTCGTTTGGTTCCAGAGCAGATAAATCCGTTCTACAATCAACTGAATAAAATCCTTTATCCTTAGTGGCTAATGGATGTTTGATAGGGTTATCGGCATATTTGCGATATCTTTCTCCATCTTTACTAATAGCCTCTTCGTGGAATTGATGACTTGTTAGTAATTCAGTTAGATAATGAGATGCCAAAGTCCGTAGAAACTTTGTTTTGAATCCTCTGATATCTCCCCAATCGAGCAGTTCTGCTTTTGCTTGTCCGAATTCTTTTAAGCATTGTTTTCTGCTTTTCGTCTTGTTAACTTGGCAAATAAAATGATGTGCATCGCTCAACCTTAATTCTTTCGTGAATACTCTATAAAAGGCGTTTCTAATAGAGAAGTCATCATCACTAATCATTCGCCATTCGTCGGCATTAACCATTTGTTTAATTAACCAATAGTGAGCAGTTGTAGTATAAGGAGCATCAACATTTAAACCATCGACAAATCTACTCCTATTAGTAATTTTCCCTAATTCGTGAAGATAAGCATTCCTATTTTCGCTATCGTTAGCGGATGGTTCTTGTGGATAATAAGACCAATCTAACCTATCATTTTTACGACTAAAAGTATTGAGATGGTCTTCTTTGAATTTTCTTGTATCTTCATTTAATTCATCCATTGAAATATTCCAATCATAGGCAACATCAGAACGGAACACATATCTTGATAAGACCTCAGCAGATACAACTATATACGTTTGCATATTAAGGTCTTCAAACCCCGTATATTTCTTTGAACCTTGTCCTTTCTTACGGACGTTATTTAGGTAGTAGTGCATCTTGTCCGTATTAAGCCACATCTCGTTAAATTTCTTTGTTTGAAGGGGTTGTGTCTCATATCGTTCTAAAAACTCCAAACAACGCCTATACAGCCACTCCAGCTTATGATAGTAGGTTCCAACTCCAATTCCTAAAATATCACAAGTACGACTGACTGAAACCCTTCCAACAACCATCTTAGCGAACATTGGAAGAATGGTGTTCTTTTGTTGGTGATAAGTAGTGGTTTCTTCTCTTTTTGGTAGAACATTAGTGAACTTCTTACACGCCTTACATTGATAGCGTTGAGATTTGCCCCTACTTTTCCCCCTTTTGTAAAATTGCTTCGGCTCATTGAATGGGGTTGATTCTTCTTCCGAGCAGCCTTCTTTATGAAATTGATAATCTGGCTCAACATCTTGGATGCTATTGATTTCTATAAGGCGTTTAATTTCTTCAACAACAGACCAATTAGATAAAGGGGTTACTGTACAGTTTTGCGATACACCTCTGCCAATAGGATTGTCATTGCAGTACATACCTTTATGACCTTTATCTTTGGAACTACCAGTCATTTTATATCGACTTGGTTTCCCTTTTACATCTTTGAATTTGTGCTGTTCTTTCCCAAAATTACAACAAAACGGATTGATGCAGTAATTATATTGAATGGGATATTCAGAACCGTTCCATTTAAAAGACGTTGGCAAGAACAACATTTTGTTATACCTTGTTGCAAATCGTTTTGGAGTTAATAAATCATATTGTTTAGCCCTATCTTTTAATTCTTCGTTTGAAATCGGAATTTTAACATCTACAATTTCATCTTCCTTCGTGGCTAATCTTTTAAGCTTGGTCATTGTCTATCAACCCACTCTATCTTTGATACCCATTTTTTCAACAATCCGCTTATTACTTCGCTTGTTGGCAATCCATTCAATAAACTTCTTATCGTCTAAAATGTTCAATAAGAATTCATCCACTGCTTCGCTTTCAGTACGCTCTGCATATTCAGCGTATTGCTTAACTATCACCCTTACTTGCTCTGATATTTCCCAATCCACAGACTTAGCGTTCTTATTTTTTGGCTCAAGAAATTGCATAGGAAAATGCACCCCTTTTTGCTTAGTAAATTGTAACCATTTTAACACACCAATTTGCATTCCTACAATAATTATTTCACGTTCGCATTTTTATATACATTTTAACTTACATTTTGTGGTGTAAATTAACAACAAACGTTGATTTAACAATAAAAAACGAGTATCAAATTCAGTTGCAATTTGATACTCATTTAGGTTTACATTTTCACTTTTTGTACTCCAAAACTGAACTACTTATAAAATTGTTGCTGAACTTTTAAAACAAGCAAATACAATCATTGTCGCAACAGATAGCGACAGAGAAGGCGAAAACATTGCCTGGTCGATCATTCATAAAGCAAATGCCTTTTCTAAAGATAAAACGTATAAAAGACTATGGATCAATAGTTTAGAAAAAGATGTGATCCGTAGCGGTTTTCAAAATTTGCAACCAGGAATGAATTACTATCCCTTTTATCAAGAAGCGCAAACACGCCAAATTGCCGATTGGTTGATCGGCATGAACGCAAGCCCTTTATATACCTTGAATTTACAACAAAAAGGCGTACAAGGTACATTTTCATTAGGACGTGTACAAACACCGACTTTATATCTCATTTATCAACGCCAGGAAGCAATAGAAAACTTTAAAAAAGAACCTTTTTTCGAGGTGGAAGCTAGTATAAAAGTAAACCAAGGGTCGTTTAAGGGCGTTCTAAGCCCCACACAGCGTTTTAAGAGCCAAGAGGAACTTTTATCCTTTGTTTCTTCTAAACAAGCTAAAATAGGCAATCAAGAGGGCAGAATCGCTGACGTGCAAACCAAAGAGAAAAAAACGAATAGTCCTAGTCTGTTTTCTTTAAGTAGTTTGCAATCAAAAGTCAATCAGCTTTATAAAGCGACAGCGAGCTAAACTTTAAAAGCTATGCAAGGACTGTATGAAGCAAAATTATTGAGTTATCCAAGAACAGATACACCATTTATTACAGAGAACGAATTTGCTTATTTAAAAGCGAATTTTGGCAAATATAGCGGTTTTTTAGGACTTGATCTTGAAATGGTTCAAACAGAGCCTAGAAAGCGTTATGTGGACGGTAGTAAGGTACAGGAACACCACGCCATTATCCCAACAAAACAAGTACCTACCGAATCTGCATTAGCGAAAATGGACGATTTGCAACGAAAAATTTATGCTTTAGTCGTTAAAACGACCGTTGCCATGTTTTTACCTGATTACTTGTATGAAGAAACCAAGATACAAACGAAAGTAGCTGATTTGCTGTTTCAATCGATCGGAAAGACACCAAAACAAGAAGGTTGGAAAATTCTTTTCAAACAACAAACCAAAGAAGAAAAAGAGGACGTTCAAACGTTACCCTTGGTTATCATTGGAGAACATGCCGAGGTTGACGTTAAGAGTGCCGAAAAAGAAACACAACCACCGAAAGCTTTTACAGAGGGTACATTATTAACTGCTATGAAAACCGCTAATAAAACGGTTGATGATGAAGAAGCAATCAAGATTTTACAAGAAGTCGAGGGGATCGGAACAGAAGCGACAAGAGCAAGCATTATTGAAGCGTTAAAACAAAAAGAATATATCCAAGTGATTAAGAATAAGCTTGTTGTAACTGAAAAAGGAAAATTATTGTGCCAGGCAGTTGAAAGTCAGCACCTCTTAACGAGTGCTGAAATGACGGCTAAATGGGAAACGTATTTAAAAAAAATCGGTAAAAGAGAAGGCAATCAAGAGAACTTTATTACGAATATCAAAAAATTCATTGTTCATTTACTGGAAGCTGTACCTAACGATATAGCAAAACTAAATTTTTCTGATTACCAGGAACAGAAAGAAAAAGAAGCAGAAAAAAGTATTGTAGGAAAATGTCCTAAGTGTGGCAACAATATTGTATTAAAAAAATCGTTTTATGGTTGTTCAAATTATCCTGAATGTAAGTTTACTTTAGCTGAACATTTTAGAAAGAAAAAACTCACCAAAACAAATGTAAAAGAATTACTAGAGGGAAAAGAAACCCTGGTAAAAGGAATCAAAACGAAAGATAGAAAGTCCTACAATGCCGTTGTAAAAATCGGAGAAAAGGGATATATTGATTTTATCTCTTTTTCAAAATAAGCATAAAAGCCCTTTAAACAGGGCTTTTATATATTAATCACAAATCACTTATCACAAATCACAAGTGATTAATCACAAATCACTTGTGATTTGTGATTCCTAATGATACAATATTACTATACAAAAAAAGAATGGGGCGTAGTTATGGAGAAGGAAGAACTAAAAATACTTGAAGAATTAAGACGTATTTTAAACAGTAAAAATGAAGCAATTGTTATCTTAAACAATTATTTTAAAGGTGGTGTTGGAAAGTCAAAATTATCGACTATGTTTGCTTACTTGACAGACAAATTTAATTTAAAAGTTTTAATGATCGATAAGGACTTACAAGCAACATTGACAAAAGACTTAGCAAAAACATTTAAGGTAGAATTGCCACGTGTCAATTTTTATGAAGGACTGAAAAATGGAAACTTGGCTTCTTCTATTATTCATTTGACTGATAATTTAGACTTGATTCCTGGCACGTTTGATTTGATGTTATTACCAAAATTAACTCGCTCATGGACGTTTGAAAACGAAAGTAGATTGCTTGCTACTCTTTTAGCACCTTTAAAAAGTGACTATGATCTCATTATTATTGATACTGTACCAACGCCAAGCGTTTATACAAATAATGCAATCGTGGCAAGTGATTACGTTATGATCCCTTTACAAGCAGAAGAAGAAAGTACAAACAACATTCAAAACTATATTTCCTATTTGATTGATTTACAAGAACAATTTAACCCTGGACTAGATATGATCGGTTTTGTTCCTTATTTAGTTGATACGGACAGCGCAACGATAAAATCAAACCTGGAAGAACTGTACAAGCAACATAAAGAAGATAACTTGGTTTTCCAAAATATTATCAAGCGAAGTAATAAAGTAAGTACCTGGTCTAAAAACGGAATTACAGAACACAAAGGCTATGACAAAAAAGTTTTATCCATGTATGAGAACGTATTTTTTGAAATGCTTGAGCGAATTATTCAATTAGAAAACGAAAAAGAATAGAATCACAAATCACAAGTGATTAATCACAAATCACAAATCACTTGTGATTTGTGATTGTTGATGATAAAATAAGAATAAGAAGAAATAGAAAGAAGTGAGTGATTTTGGGAAATTTAGGCGCACAAAAAGCAAAACGAAATGATACACCAATCAGTGCAAAAAAAGATATAATGGGAGATAAGACGGTTCGTGTTCGTGCGGACTTGCACCATATCATAAAAATCGAAACAGCAAAGAATGGCGGAAACGTAAAAGAAGTTATGGATAAAGCCTTAGAAGAATATATTCGGAAATATTTACCTGACAAACTTTAAAAGGAGTGAAAATGAAATGGCAGTTACATATGAAAAAACATTTGAAATTGAAATCATTAATGAGTTATCGGCAAGTGTTTATAATCGAGTATTAAACTATGTTTTGAACCATGAATTAAATAAAAATGACTCTCAATTATTGGAAGTCAATTTATTAAACCAATTAAAGCTTGCAAAACGTGTAAATCTTTTTGATTATTCTTTAGAAGAATTACAAGCCGTTCATGAGTATTGGCGGTCAATGAATCGTTACTCAAAACAAGTTTTGAATAAAGAGAAAGTGGCTTAATATGGCAAATATAGTCAATTTTACTGACAAACAATTTGAGAATCGCTTAAATGATAATTTAGAAGAATTGATTCAAGGAAAAAAAGCGGTTGAATCGCCAACCGCTTTTTTACTTGGTGGGCAACCAGGGTCAGGGAAAACCAGTTTGCGATCAGCAATTCTTGAAGAAACACAAGGGAATGTTATTGTCATTGATAATGATACCTTTAAACAACAGCACCCTAATTTTGATGAACTAGCGAAACTTTATGAGAAAGACGTAGTAAAACACGTCACCCCTTATTCTAATCGCATGACAGAAGCGATCATAAGCCGTTTGAGCGATCAAGGCTATAATTTAGTGATTGAAGGTACAGGACGAACAACAGACGTTCCTATTCAAACCGCAACAATGCTTCAAGCCAAAGGTTACGAAACAAAAATGTATGTTATGGCAGTACCTAAAATCAACTCATATTTAGGAACAATTGAACGGTATGGTTCTGTTGCAAAGTTTTAAATCTACTATCAAATAAGGTAGAATAATAGAAAAAGATAGCAGGAGGAATGACGATGAATCATTTTAAAGGAAAGCAATTTCAGCAGGATGTGATTATTGTAGCCGTGGGCTACTATCTTCGTTATAACCTTAGCTATCGTGAAGTTCAAGAAATCTTATATGATCGTGGCATTAACGTTTCTCATACGACGATTTATCGTTGGGTGCAAGAATATGGCAAACGACTCTATCAAATTTGGAAAAAGAAAAATAAAAAATCCTTTTATTCATGGAAAATGGATGAAACGTACATCAAAATTAAAGGAAAATGGCATTATTTGTATCGAGCCATCGATGCAGATGGTTTAACCTTGGATATTTGGTTACGTAAAAAACGGGACACACAAGCAGCCTATGCTTTTCTTAAGCGGTTAGTGAAGCAGTTTGATGAACCGAAGGTTGTAGTCACAGATAAAGCACCATCAATTGCTAGTGCCTTTAAGAAACTAAAAGAATACGGATTTTATCAAGGGACAGAACATCGTACCATTAAATACCTGAATAATTTGATTGAACAAGACCATCGTCCAGTAAAGAGACGCAATAAATTCTATCGAAGTTTACGCACTGCCTCACCCACGATTAAAGGCATGGAAGCCATCCGAGGATTATATAAGAAAACCCGAAAAGAAGGCACTCTCTTCGGGTTTTCGGTCTGTACTGAAATCAAGGTATTATTGGGAATCCCAGATTAAATCATAGATACCGTAAGGGATTTTATTCTTTATTTAAAACTTTGCAACAGAACCGTAGAAATGGTAAAAACATTGTATAGCATTTTACACAGGAGTCTGGACTTGACTCACTTCCTTTATTATTTTTCATTTTTTTAAACTATTTAATACTAATGTCTTTTATAATAGCTTTTCATATATTATATAATCAATCTTTATAAGTCCTTTTATAAATTTCTTTTCTACCATTTTCGATAAATTCCTGTTTAATATTTTTAATTCCATAAACAATAGTTTCAATAGGATAATATTCTTCAACTATATCTTGATATTCTTTTGCTTTCTCAATATCTATATTTCCATACATTCTTAATATATCTTCTCCAAAATTTGTTCCTATTTCTTCTTCACTATCTTCAAGTAAGTATATAAAATCACAATATTCATCTATAATTCCAGAATCTCCAAAATCAATTATTCCAGTTAATCTATTATTGCCATCTAACAATAGATGATTACAACTAAAATCATTATGGCATAAACACTTTTTACCCTCAAAAACTGTTGTTGCATTTAGTCTTTCCATAAAACTTTCTATATAATCTTTTTCTATATCAGTTAAATCATTATAAATAGTTTCACGCAACAATATATACTCTTCTAATACATTTATATCTTATCAAGAGTAAATTACAAAAGAATCATTTAAATCAATACTTTCACTTTGAATACATGTATTTGAAGTGGAAGGTACTTATTTCAAAAATAGTAAAACCTGTATCTTAAATTACTTAATAGTAACATAAGATACAGGCTGATTTTTTATTCATTGTTATTTATACTAAAGCACCCGATAGCTCTGAAAACAATCACAAATTCAACTTTTCAAAGCCACAGCTTTAAGTTATTTTGTCCAGACAACCCCCATTGCCCAACCCATTTTATGGAATTGGCATCCAGGCAACAACTTTTCATATAAATCGTAATAATTTTGTTCAGCTGGAAGAACAACTTCTGGCAGCATAACAATCAAAGGAAATTTAGTGAGTTTATACGACTACACTTTTCTTGACAATTCCAAAGTATAGATAATAAAAACCGCTATGCGGCAAACTCAAAAGGTCTTCACATAGCGATTATATCTAATAAAAATTCATTAATTTTTTTACATTTTCAACAACCAGAATGTATCATTAACACTTTTACATCCTTATTGCATAACTCAAAAATTACATAACTTCCAATTCTCTCATCAACTGTTCCCATTCATTAAAATAATTACCCTGACACCTTTTAACATCATCAATTGATTTTTGTATTTCCGTCAGTACTATATAATCAGAAGAATTGTTTGGTTCAGAAATAATTTTATTCAATCTTTCTAATTCTTCATCATATTGATTTATTAACACTTCAAGTTTTTCAATTCGTTTCTCCTTCTTAACCTTCTCCTTCTCAATGGAGTTACGATCGCCTTTTACTGTGTTATTTTTCTCTACTTTCTGCTCAACTTTAATGTTATTAAATGGCTTTTCAGAATTCATCCTTTTTTTCTCGTACTCACCATAAGTAGATTGTACAAACTCTACACCATCCTTATCAAAAACAAGTAATCTGTCAGCAATCTTATTAGTAAAATATCTATCATGTGACACAAAAATAATTGTACCTTGATAACTGCATAAGATATTCTCTAAATTCTCTTTTCCAATAATATCCATGTGGTTTGTCGGTTCATCTAAGATTAAAACATTAGTACGTTTATATAATAATTTACATAATGTCAATCTAACCTTTTCTCCACCTGACAAAGAGGACACCGGTCTAAAAACATCATCTCCACTAAACTGAAATGAGCCAAGAGCAGTTCTGACCTCTGTGTCATTTAGCTCAGGGTATTCGCTTTGAAAAATTTCGAATAGTGTATCATCTCCACTGATTTGAGCAAGCTGTTGGTCAAAATAGCTAATTTCAACATTGTATCCGAATTTAAAATCTCCAGACAATGCTGCCACACCATCCATAAGTGTTTTAAGCAACGTGGATTTACCAATACCATTACTCCCAACAATTCCAAGCTTCTGTCCCCTTTCAAGGTTGAAATTAACCTTTGCAAGAGGAGTATCATAGCCTATCACAAGTTCTGAAGCACTTAATACTTGCCTTGAACTACTGATTCTCGGTTGAAATTTAGACATATAAGTTTTTGTATCGTATTGGTCTGGTGCATTTAATATTTGCATACGCTGTAATAATTTAATTTTAGATTGCACCATTTTAGCTTTCGTAGGTTTATAACGAAAACGTTCAATCAAGCGTGTAATCCTTTCAATTTCTATCTGTTGCAAATCGTAATCTTTTTGCTGTTTGATATGATTTTCTCGTTTTTGCTCCTCAAAGGCTGAATAATTACCTTTATAACATTTGGTCTCTCCCCATTCGATTTCATAAACCTTATCCACAATTCGATTAAGAAACATTCTATCATGGGAAATAATAACCAATGTAGATTTATAACTTCTCAAATAACTCTCCAACCATTGTATTGTTTCTATATCAAGGTGGTTAGTAGGTTCATCAAGTAATAGAATGTCTGGCTTTGTTAAAAGTATTTTTATAAAAGCTATCTTAGTTCGCTGACCACCTGAAAATTCAGAAATGGGTTTTTTATCATCTGCTTCAGTAAAACCCATACTACGAATCATCGTTTCATATTCTTTTTGGTAGGTTAGACCTCCAAGAGCCATATACCTTTCACTGATATCAGAGTATTCATTGATGATTTTATCATCATATTGATTCTCCATTTTATCTATCAGCTGTTTCATCTTGTTTTCCATATCAATAAGCGTCTTAAATACCGTACGGACTTCATCCACCATTGATATACTTTCATCTTCAAAAGGCATCTGTCTTAAATAGCTAATATAAGGGTTACCGGTCTTTATTACTTGAAACTCACTTTCACCAGTTCCTTCTTCTAATTCAATTTCGCCTATAATAGCTTTTAGCAAGGTTGTTTTTCCACATCCATTTCTACCAACAATAGCAATCTTTTCATTATCATTGATTTCAATACCGATGTTTTCCAACACCATATTACCATCATAGTAAACGGCACCATTAATTATTTTGTATTGCATTTTCATATCCTCCTTTGCGTTAGTACTAGCAATTGCAAAGGTGGCTTCGGACAATAATTATTCCACTCCATGTAAAGCTTGTCACAGCCACCTATACATGAAGTTCTTTAAATGTTACTTTAGTTGTAGATTTCATTTGCTTCTCCCTCCTATCGTTTCAAATATAATTCAACTTCCCCCTTATTGTACCAAATCGCTAGCGCAATGGCTAACCTAAGTTTTAGCTTACACCTTTTCTGATAAAAACAAAGTAACTGATCCGTTATCTCATCCGACACCAGATTCCGCATATGCCCTGCTGTTCCCGTCAACAGAAACCGCAGCCACACTGGAAAAAGATACAAAAGGATTGCCGCAATTGATTCTTTGCATTAGCCATCAGCTTTACAAATCACTCTTTCTATATTCAAAAGGCGTTTTTCCTGTTTCTTTTTTAAACACGGATGTGAAGTAACTTTGTGAGTTAAATATAAGATATTCACTAATTTCTGATATTGACTGATTCGTATATACCAATAGAAATTTGGCATATGCTATTTTCTCCTTCTTAATGTATGCACCAACAGTCATACCTATATCTATCTTGAATTTACGCATGAAGTGATACTGACTTAGACCAATTTCTGTGCATATTGACTGAATGGTGAGCTGACGGTTGATATTTCTTTTAATCATCCTGACTGCTTTTGCTATGTCTGAAGAGACACCAGATACTCTATAATCTGCAGTACTTAAAGCGAAATGCTCCAAAATACTGTTATACATAGCAACGGACTCTTCTCTTTTTCTCAGAGAACTAAAGCGATTTCCGTAATAGCTACTGATTGCACCTGACATTTCAATAGGAAGACCGCCAGCAATAGCATAGTACATCGATAGATACAGACAGAATGTCAGCATGGATTTTGTTGATTGTTCATTATTACAAAATTCAAAAAGTGCATTAAGGTAATCTTGATCCCGGTTCAGCTGTTTAAGTGTAGTTATATCACCATTTTGGACAAGCTCAAGTCTTGTTCGTAAGTCCTGATAACTTTGTTCAATCGTCCGCTTTGAAAGCTCAGACGTTTGTAGTCCCATGATATCAGTCGAAAAAAATTGTACCAGTTTATTCACTAAACTCTCAATAGAAAAAGATAAATTCTTATCTAATGCAAAGTAATACATCATCACACATATTTCACTAAACTTTCTGATATCGAGCACAGTCCATTCATTGTCATTGCTTCCCTGATAAATCATCAATGGGTTAATGTTCTCTACCATCACTGGACCAATCTGAACGTACATTGCTTTATCATCAGATTCAAATGTGCATCGGACAGCACCAAGAGGATGAACTCCGATTCTGAATCCTGGTAAATCTTCAATCCAATATTGGCTCATATCATAATCAATAGGAAACAAATTCTTGTCAACTTCAATATTACCAAGAGCTATGTTTATATTCTTGTCATCTTTTATTAGAACTGAAATTTTATAGTTGAGTGAAATACCTGTGCGAGATGGCAGATTTCTTTTATTCTTTCTTTCTTCATAGTTTTGACAACCCTTGTCTGTACCTTTCAAAAGTATTTTATAATATAGTATAACATATTTTGAAAAGGGATATATCGAGATTAAAAAGTGCTAGCGCACCAGTCGGTAGCGTCAGCACTTCTGTTGAAAACTTTAAATAGAATGTGAAGCATTATATCCACTCAGCACGGCGCCACTTATTTTGGCCTCTCCACTCACATTCACCTTACCTTCCCTCGCTCAGCTATCATTGGGGATGGAAAGTCTAGAGTTTTATAGTCGTTCGTCAAAGTAATTCTTGGATTAGATATCAACCCTTTTTCCTTGAAGCTAAAAAACTCTCGATTATCTCCTCCCACAATCACGTGATCAATTAAAGGAATCCCCATCAATTCACATAATTTGTTCATCCTGTCTGTCATCATCGTATCTGCTTTACTTGGTAACGGATTTTATCAAGAGTAAATTACTAAAAATCCATTAACATCAATGTTTTTACTTTAAGAACATATATTTAACGTGTTAAATCAAATGAAAAAATACAATGTAATTATTAGATGACAATTGATTACGGTCAGAAGAATGTACCACAAATAAAAAAACTAATTCCTTTTTATTTTATCGAGGAATTAAGCTTTTGACCTGCAACAATCACGCCCAATTTCGGAATATCTATAATATGATTTCGATCTTAAATTATCTACTTTAACTGACGCTACCTGCTCGTTAAAGAAGACCTATTTAAAAAAGTTTATACTGCACCTGCCTTTATTATGTAAGTAAAAGTAGTAAAGCTTTAAATTGGTTTTCAAAAAAGTAGGGTTGATTATTTCTTTTTCATCAATTATTATTGGAGCTATACTATAAAAGTGGACAGAAAATTGTGTGTTATAATCTGTCTATTAAGACACAAAAATGAAAGGACTTTTATGTCAGGTTTTAAACGTTACGACGAGGATTTCAAACAATCGCTCGTTAATCTCTATCAAACTGGTAAAACACAAACTGAACTCTGTAAAGATTATGGGGTATCTTCTTCTGCACTTGCAAAATGGATTAAGCAGTACTCTCAAGTGCGTCTTGAAGATAATACGGTGTTGACTGCTAAACAGATTCAAAAATTACAAAAAAGGAATGCCCAACTAGAGGAAGAAAATCTGATCTTAAAAAAAGCGAGTGCCATATTCATGCAAAACTCCAAGTAAGATTGAAAGCCATCTATAGACTCCGATTTGAACACACGACAGTTATGCTCTGTCGTGTTTTACATGTCAATCGTTCCACCTACTATAACTTCATAAACAAGAGGCCTTCGAAGCGTGAAGTAGAAAATCAACGCTTGAGAAAATTACTTCTTGAAATCTATATGAAAGCCAAGAAAAGAATCGGAACAAGAGCTTTTAAAATTATTCTCCTGCGTGATTATGGCGTCAATATTTCTGAAGGGCGTATCTTAAGACTTCTCAAGTCTATGACACTCCCTAAAATGTCAACCATTAAACCTCGTTTTTATTCAAACAAATCGCCCGAATTTTCTTCTGATAATCTACTGAAACAAGAATTTAACCCGAACTCCCCAAATCAAGTGTGGACAACTGACTTCACTTATATTTCTATAGGACCTAAACGACATATTTATCTCTGTGCTATTCTTGACCTCTACTCAAGGAAATGTATTGCGTGGAAAGTAAGTGATCGAATTGATGCCAAACTCGCCTGTGATACCTTAGAGATAGCTATAAAGAAAAGAAAACCTAAAGAACCAATCATTTTTCATTCTGATCAAGGCAGTCAATTTAAGTCAGCTTCCTTTAGAAAGCTATTAGATGAGCATCAATTGCTTGCTTCTTACTCCAAGCCTGGATATCCTTATGATAATGCCGTGACTGAGGTCTTTTTCAAGTATCTTAAACAACGAGAAATTAATCGCAGAACTTATCACTCCATTCAAGAAGTTCAACTCTCTTGCTTTGAATACATCGAACAATTTTATAACAATTATAATCCTCATTCCGCCAACAATGGTTTAACTCCAAATCAGAAAGAAGAAAATTATTTTAAGAAAATATAGCTCATTTTGTGTCTAAATATTTGACATTAGTCCATTATTGTGTTATTATCACAATATGAGAAAGGAGGCAAAAAGTAATGGGAATTGATTTCATTAATGTCGAGTTTAGAAAGCATGTAAAAGTTTCAGGGGATTTAGGTACAACGGGATCAGTATGTCCTTTTTCACAAAAACAAAAAATGGAAACACTACCGGAAAACTTTTTGCCTCCTTTTATATAATGGGCAAAAATTTATGAATCTATTGCATTTGTAAAAATGCATACGAATGATTAGGCACCGGTTGTTAAACTGGTGCCTTTTTTTTGTTTGATCAGTTCAGTTAGTTTGGAGAACCGAATCTTTAATCATGCTGTAGAAATATGGTGAGTTCGTTGATTTGGTTTTACAATATAAATAGATATGAGGTGAGGTTTATGGTGAAAGCAGTGGATTTAGCCTCCTAAAATCACAATATATTTTAGGAGGAAATAAAATGAAAAAGGATAGTAAATCTAAAGAAATGATTCAATCTGAAAAAAGGGGTTCTACTAGGCTTTTAATGATGGTACTCTCCCTATCTGTACTTGTAGGTTCAATTACGGCTGATTCAGTCAATCCCGTACTTCCACTAATAAGCAAAGCTTTAGAAGCTTCGAAATCTCAAGTGAGTTGGATAGTTAGTGGTATTGCACTTGTTCTTGCGATTGGAGTTCCGATTTATGGTCGAATCTCAGACTTTTTTGAGTTACGAAAGCTATATATCTTTGCCATTATGATTCTGGCAAGTGGTAGTCTTTTATGTGCAATTGCCCCGAACCTCCCATTGTTGGTTTTGGGAAGAATGGTTCAGGGTGCTGGGATGTCCGCAATTCCAGTTCTATCAGTCATTGCAATTTCGAAGGTTTTCCCACAAGGAAAACGTGGGGGAGCTTTGGGAATTATCGCAGGAAGTATTGGTGTTGGAACTGCTGCTGGTCCAATATTTGGTGGAGTAGTTGGTCAATATTTAGGGTGGAATGCCTTGTTTTGGTTCACATTTTTGTTAGCCATTATGATTGTTATTGGTGCCTACTACGCGTTACCGACAATTAAACCGGCAGAATCCGTAGGAAGCAATAAGAACTTTGATTTCATTGGTGGTTTATTCCTCGGCCTCACAGTAGGATTACTCCTTTTTGGCATCACTCAAGGAGAAACTTCTGGTTTTTCTTCGTTCTCATCGTTAACTAGCCTAATTGGTTCTGTTGTAGCTTTGGTGGGATTTATTTGGAGAATTGTTACCGCAGAAAATCCATTTGTACCACCTGTCCTGTTCAATAACAAGGATTATGTCAATACGGTCATAATTGCATTTTTTTCGATGTTTGCTTATTTCGCTGTTCTTGTGTTCGTCCCATTACTAGTCATTGAGGTGAATGGACTCTCTTCTGGACAGGCTGGAATGATATTGTTGCCAGGTGGTGTGGCTGTTGCAATCTTATCTCCCTTCGTTGGCCGTCTTTCTGATCGATTTGGGGATAAACGTCTGATAATTACTGGGATGACTCTGATGGGGCTGTCTACCTTATTCTTGTCCACCTATGCATCTGGTGCTTCACCTCTGTTAGTTTCCGTGGGGGTCCTCGGAGTAGGGATTGCTTTTGCATTCACGAATTCTCCCGCAAATAACGCCGCAGTAAGTGCACTCGATGCAGACAAGGTTGGTGTCGGAATGGGGATTTTCCAAGGTGCTTTGTACCTTGGAGCAGGAACTGGAGCAGGTATGATTGGAGCATTATTATCCGCTCGACGTGATGCTACTGAGCCGATAAATCCATTATATATATTGGACGCTATGTCCTACTCAGATGCGTTCCTTGCAGCTACAGGGGCAATACTCATTGCCTTAATAGCTGGATTAGGTTTAAAAAAGCGTGGGTAATAACTTAGTTATGTAAAGATTAGTTATTGTTTAGTTCATCTTCTATAGTTTAAGCTGTAAATAAATAGCTTAGGAATCACGCAAATTTGAATTTCTTAGAATAGAATACTTTTAAGTAACTCAACTTTCGTACACTGTTTTATTGGTGCGAAAGTTGAGTATGTTAAGGATGAAACAATGAAAACATTGGTGATCGTTTCTCACCCAGATATGCCAAATTCTCGAATCAATAAAGTTTGGGTAGAAAAAGCAGCGTCTTATTCAAACGAAATTACCATTCATGATCTTTATAGAGAGTATCCTGATTTTATTATAAATGTAAAAAGAGAGCAGGAATTAGTTGAAAATCATGATAATATTATTTTTCAATTTCCATTATATTGGTATAGTTCTCCTTCATTATTAAAAAAATGGATCGATGAAGTGATTATATATGGATGGGCTTACGGATCAAAGGGTAAAAGAATATTTTATAATCGAAAATTAGGATTAGCTATATCAGCTGGCGTAAAAAAAGGTGAATTTACAGGTTCTGTTGCAAAGTTTTAAATAAAGAATAAAATCCCTTACGGTATCTATGATTTAAGCTGGGATTCCCAATAATACCTTGATTTCAGTACAGACCGAAAACCCGAAGAGAGTGCCTTCTTTTCGGGTTTTCTTATATAATCCTCGGATGGCTTCCATGCCTTTAATCGTTGTAGAGGCAGTGCGTAAACTTCGATAGAATTTATTGCGTCTCTTTACTGGACGATGGTCTTGTTCAATCAAATTATTCAGGTATTTAATGGTACGATGTTCTGTCCCTTGATAAAAGCCGTATTCTTTTAGTTTCTTAAAGGCACTTGTAATAGAGGGGGCTTTATCTGTGACTACAACCTTCGGTTCATCAAACTGCTTCACTAACCGCTTAAGAAAAGCATAGGCTGCTTGTGTGTCCCGTTTTTTACGTAACCAAATATCCAAGGTTAAACCATCTGCATCGATGGCTCGATACAAATAATGCCATTTTCCTTTAATTTTGATGTACGTTTCATCCATTTTCCATGAATAAAAGGATTTTTTATTTTTCTTTTTCCAAATTTGATAGAGTAGTTTGCCATATTCTTGCACCCAACGATAAATCGTCGTATGAGAAACGTTAATGCCACGATCATATAAGATTTCTTGAACTTCACGATAGCTAAGGTTATAACGAAGATAGTAGCCCACGGCTACAATAATCACATCCTGCTGAAATTGCTTTCCTTTAAAATGATTCATCGTCATTCCTCCTGCTATCTTTTTCTATTATTCTACCTTATTTGATAGTAGATTTAAAACTTTGCAACAGAACCAGAAATAGATTTAAAAATTTCGCTGTTATTTTGTACATTTAACTTGACGGTGACATCTCTCTATTGTGAGTTATTAGTGGTACAGTTTTCAACCGTTTTAATTATAAAAAAGTGGTGCATTTTTAAATTGGCACAAACAGGTAACGGTTATTGCAGGTGTATTTCTTATCTATGGGTTTAACATGGATTTTATCATTAAAATCATGAGTATTGTCCGAGAGTGATTGGTCTTGCGTATGGTTAACCCTAAAGTTATGGAAATAAGACTTAGAAGCAAACTTAAGAGTGTGTTGATAGTGCATTATCTTAAAATTTTGTATAATAGGAATTGAAGTTAAATTAGATGCTAAAAATTTGTAATTAAGAAGGAGGGATTCGTCATGTTGGTATTCCAAATGCGTAATGTAGATAAAACATCTACTGTTTTGAAACAGACTAAAAACAGTGATTACGCAGATAAATAAATACGTTAGATTAATTCCTACCAGTGACTAATCTTATGACTTTTTAAACAGATAACTAAAATTACAAACAAATCGTTTAACTTCTGTATTTATTTATAGATGTAATCACTTCAGGAGTGATTACATGAACAAAAATATAAAATATTCTCAAAACTTTTTAACGAGTGAAAAAGTACTCAACCAAATAATAAAACAATTGAATTTAAAAGAAACCGATACCGTTTACGAAATTGGAACAGG
This sequence comes from Lactococcus sp. LG1074, assembly GCF_017309525.1. Taxonomy (NCBI): domain Bacteria; kingdom Bacillati; phylum Bacillota; class Bacilli; order Lactobacillales; family Streptococcaceae; genus Lactococcus; species Lactococcus sp. LG1074. The sequence goes on from NZ_CP071294.1 coordinate 29,046, forward strand.
TAAAGGGCATTTAACGACGAAACTGGCTAAAATAAGTAAACAGGTAACGTCTATTGAATTAGACAGTCATCTATTCAACTTATCGTCAGAAAAATTAAAACTGAACATTCGTGTCACTTTAATTCACCAAGATATTCTACAGTTTCAATTCCCTAACAAACAGAGGTATAAAATTGTTGGGAATATTCCTTACCATTTAAGCACACAAATTATTAAAAAAGTGGTTTTTGAAAGCCATGCGTCTGACATCTATCTGATTGTTGAAGAAGGATTCTACAAGCGTACCTTGGATATTCACCGAACACTAGGGTTGCTCTTGCACACTCAAGTCTCGATTCAGCAATTGCTTAAGCTGCCAGCGGAATGCTTTCATCCTAAACCAAAAGTAAACAGTGTCTTAATAAAACTTACCCGCCATACCACAGATGTTCCAGATAAATATTGGAAGCTATATACGTACTTTGTTTCAAAATGGGTCAATCGAGAATATCGTCAACTGTTTACTAAAAATCAGTTTCATCAAGCAATGAAACACGCCAAAGTAAACAATTTAAGTACCGTTACTTATGAGCAAGTATTGTCTATTTTTAATAGTTATCTATTATTTAACGGGAGGAAATAATTCTATGAGTCGCTTTTGTAAATTTGGAAAGTTACACGTTACTAAAGGGAATGTAGATAAATTATTAGGTATACTACTGACAGCTTCCAAGGAGCTAAAGCGCTCGGGACCCCATTAAGTATTTTTAAAAGCATGGTCGCAAGTTTCACTAGCAGCCATGCTTTTATTGAATCATTGTAGGACATTTTAAAGATAATTGCCCACTTTAAAGTTAAACATGCGCTTAGAATCGCTTTAGGAAACACGATCCAGTCCAATAATCGTCGATAAAAATTTTTGAAAAAGGTTGGTGAAATTACCTACTTTTGGAATAATCACAAATCACAAGTGATTAATCACAAATCACAAGTGATTAATCACTTGTTTATTAAGATATTAAAAGCTATAATTTAAAATAAAGCGTGAATTTTATGACACAAAAAAAGGGTGATTATATGGACTTAGCTTATAGAGAGCGATTGAAAAAAATGAGGGGTACAAAGACAGTTACTAAATTTGCTGAAGAACTAGGCATGACAAAATCAAATTATTCTAAAATAGAATTAGGAAGAACCAATGCTTCAATTACAACATTACAACGAATAGCAAAACTGACTAATTCAACCTTAGTAGTTGACTTGATTCCGAATGAACCAAATGGTTCTGTTGCAAAGTTTTAAATCTACTATCAAATAATGTAGAATAATAGAAAAAGATAGCAGGAGGAATGACGATGAATCATTTTAAAGGAAAGCAATTTCAGCAGGATGTGATTATTGTAGCCGTGGGCTACTATCTTCGTTATAACCTTAGCTATCGTGAAGTTCAAGAAATCTTATATGATCGTGGCATTAACGTTTCTCATACGACGATTTATCGTTGGGTGCAAGAATATGGCAAACTACTCTATCAAATTTGGAAAAAGAAAAATAAAAAATCCTTTTATTCATGGAAAATGGATGAAACGTACATCAAAATTAAAGGAAAATGGCATTATTTGTATCGAGCCATCGATGCAGATGGTTTAACCTTGGATATTTGGTTACGTAAAAAACGGGACACACAAGCAGCCTATGCTTTTCTTAAGCGGTTAGTGAAGCAGTTTGATGAACCGAAGGTTGTAGTCACAGATAAAGCCCCCTCTATTACAAGTGCCTTTAAGAAACTAAAAGAATACGGCTTTTATCAAGGGACAGAACATCGTACCATTAAATACCTGAATAATTTGATTGAACAAGACCATCGTCCAGTAAAGAGACGCAATAAATTCTATCGAAGTTTACGCACTGCCTCTACCACGATTAAAGGTATGGAAGCCATCCGAGGATTATATAAGAAAACCCGAAAAGAAGGCACTCTCTTCGGGTTTTCGGTCTGTACTGAAATCAAGGTATTATTGGGAATCCCAGCTTAAATCATAGATACCGTAAGGGATTTTATTCTTTATTTAAAACTTTGCAACAGAACCATATTGCATCATTCGGCGAAATCCTTGAGCCATATCTGACAAACTCTTATTTAATTCTTCGCCATCATAAACATTTTTAACTGTTAATGTGAGAAACAACCAACGAACTGTTGGCTTTTGTTTAATAACTTCAGCAACAACCTTTTGTGACTGAATGCCATGTTTCATTGCTCTCCTCCAGTTGCACATTGGACAAAGCCTGGATTTACAAAACCACACTCGATACAACTTTCTTTCGCCTGTTTCACGATTTTGTTTATACTCTAATATTTCAGCACAATCTTTTACTCTTTCAGCCTTTTTAAATTCAAGAATATGCAGAAGTTCAAAGTAATCAACATTAGCGATTTTCTTTTCTCTCCATGGTCTCACTTTTCCACTTTTTGTCTTGTCCACTAAAACCCTTGATTTTTCATCTGAATAAATGCTACTATTAGGACACATAATATTAAAAGAAACCCCCATCTATTTAGTTATTTGTTTGGTCACTTATAACTTTAACAGATGGGGTTTTTCTGTGCAACCAATTTTAAGGGTTTTCAATACTTTAAAACACATACATACCAACACTTCAACGCACCTTTCAGCAACTAAAATAAAAATGACGTTATTTCTATATGTATCAAGATAAGAAAGAACAAGTTCAAAACCATCAAAAAAAGACACCTTTTCAGGTGCTTTTTTTATTTTATAAACTCATTCCCTGATCTCGACTTCGTTCTTTTTTTACCTCTCGGTTATGAGTTAGTTCAAATTCGTTCTTTTTAGGTTCTAAATCGTGTTTTTCTTGGAATTGTGCTGTTTTATCCTTTACCTTGTCTACAAACCCCTTAAAAACGTTTTTAAAGGCTTTTAAGCCGTCTGTACGTTCCTTAAGGAATTCCTTAGTGCTTTCATAGATTAAACTCACATCACGCTTTAAATCGCTTATTTTAGACTTTAAAGACTTGTTTTCTTCAAGCAACTCATTATAATCATTTACATTTTCATTAAATCGCTCTACAAGACCACTATATTTTTCTTTAACTTGCCCATGTTCTTTACTTAATTTTTTATATTCTCTCGCCATATCAGTACTCATGAGATTTCTAACATGCTGTTTTAACCTATCGTTATCTCTCGCAGCAGTCACTAAGTTTTTATAATCACGCTCCGATATAACAACATTTTTGGTTGGTTTCTTTTCTGTTTTCATTATTTCTTTTCCCAAACCAAACATGGACTTTTCACCCGTTGGCACTTCAACACTTTTCATGTGTCGTTTCGCTGGTACTTCTAAATCTGATTTAACTTTATCGCTATAAGCAGTCCATTCATCTTTTTTAACTGCTAAATTTTTTTCTAGAAAATCAATCTCTTTTTCCAAAGTTTGTTTTTTAAATTTAGCTGTCTCAATATGTTTACGGTCAGAGCCACGTTCACCACGCTTCAACTCAAAACCCTGTTTTTTCATATGCTCGGGGAATTTATCTTGTAGCCATAACAGTTCTTGACGATTAAACACATTTTTTCCTTGCAGTTTTCCATCACGCATAGGCACAACACCTAAATGCATGTGAGGGGTTTGCTCATCATTATGAACTGTTGCATAAGCAATATTTTGCTTGCCATATCGTTCGGAAAATAATTTATAACTTTCCTCAAAAAATCGTTTTTGTTCTCCTGGATCCAGTTGCTCAAAAAAATCTCGGTCAGATGTTACTAGCAACTCATTTACAAGAACAGCATCTTTCCTCGTTTTTCTTGTACCTGTTTTTTGTGATTCAATAATTTCTTTGACACGTTCGTTGTAATCAATATTTTTATCATTTTTCAAATCATAATTTTCACGTGTTCGCTCATGGTCAATATCATCATTCGTTCTACTTTTTCGCTCTCTTTGATTATGAAATTGCATGCCTTTTAGTCCAGCTGATTTCACTTTTTGCATTCTACAAACTGCATAACTCATATGTAAATCGCTCCTTTTTAGGTGGCACAAATGTGAGGCATTTTCGCTCTTTCCGGCAACCACTTCCAAGTAAAGTATAACACACTATACTTTATATTCATAAAGTGTGTGCTCTGCGAGGCTGTCGGCAGTGCCGACCAAAACCATAAAACCTTTAAGACCTTTCTTTTTTTTACGAGAAAAAAGAAACAAAAAAACCTGCCCTCTGCCACCTCAGCAAAGGGGGGTTTTGCTCTCGTGCTCGTTTAAAAATCAGCAAGGGACAGGTAGTATTTTTTGAGAAGATCACTCAAAAAATCTCCACCTTTAAACCCTTGCCAATTTTTATTTTGTCCGTTTTGTCTAGCTTACCGAAAGCCAGACTCAGCAAGAATAAAATTTTTATTGTCTTTCGGTTTTCTAGTGTAACGGACAAAACCACTCAAAATAAAAAAGATACAAGAGAGGTCTCTCGTATCTTTTATTCAGCAATCGCGCCCTTTAATGGAACAAAAAGATTTGAATTCCTGTTATAAAAAAAGGATCAATTTTGAACTCTCTCCCAAAGTTGATCCCTTAACGATTTAGAAATCCCTTTGAGAATGTTTATATACATTCAAGGTAACCAGCCAACTAATGACAATGATTCCTGAAAAAAGTAATAACAAATTACTATACAGATAAGTTGACTGATCAACTTCCATAGGTAACAACCTTTGATCAAGTAAGGGTATGGATAATAAACCACCTACAATTGCAATACCTGTTCCCTCTGATAAAAAGCTGGTAAAGTTAAGCAAACTCATTCCAGCACCAGCTTCCTGCTGTTTCAAGCTACTTGAAACAATTGTTGATATAACTGTTTTGGTGAACGAAAGCCCACCTAAAACAAATACGATTATAATTGTCATGAACCATGATGTTGTTTCTAAAAGAAAGGAAGCAGTTAAAAAGCTAACAGAAAGAAATGTAACTCCGATGTTTAACACGTATAAAGGACCTCTTCTATCAACAAGTATCCCACCAATGTAGCCGAAAATAATGACACTCATTGTTCCAGGGAAAATAATTACACTTCCGATTTCGGCAGTACTTAGCTGGTGAACATCTTTCATCATATAAGGAACCATAGAGACAAACCCTGCTACTGTTCCAAATATAATTCCCCCACAAAGAACTCCAATCATAAAAGGTATATTTTTCCCTAATCCGGGATCAACAAAAGGATCTGTTACTTTCCTGATATGTTTTACAAATATCAGGAATGACAGCACGCTAACGATAAGAAAAGAAATGCTATATGATGTTGTAAACAACATAAAAAATACAATGCCTACAGACATTAGTATAATTCCTTTGATATCAAAATGACCTTTTATCCTTACTTCTTTCTTTAATAATTTCATAAGAAACGGAACAGTGATAATTGTTATCATAGGAATGAGTAGAAGATAGGACCAATGAATATAATGGGCTATCATTCCACCAATCGCTGGACCGACTCCTTCTCCCATGGCTACTATCGATCCAATAAGACCAAATGCTTTACCCCTATTTTCCTTTGGAATATAGCGCGCAACTACAACCATTACGAGTGCTGGAAATGCAGCTGCACCAGCCCCTTGAATAAAACGAGCCATAATAAGTAAGGAAAAGAAAGAATGGCCAACAAACCCAATTACCGACCCGAAACAATTTATTATAATTCCAAATAGGAGTAACCTTTTGATGCCTAATTGATCAGATAGCTTTCCATATACAGCTGTTCCAATGGAAAAGGTTAACATAAAGGCTGTGTTCACCCAGTTTGTACTCGCAGGTGGTTTATTAAAATCATTTGCAATATCAGGTAATGAGACGTTCAAAACCATTTCATTTAATACGCTAAAAAAAGATAAAATGCAAAGCCAAATTAAAATTTGGTTGTATTGAACCCTGTTACATTCATTACACTTCATAATTAATTCCTCCTAAACTTGATTAAAACATTTTACCACATATAAACTAAGTTTTAAAGGTTCTGTTGCAAAGTTTTAAATCTACTATCAAATAAGGTAGAATAATAGAAAAAGATAGCAGGAGGAATGACGATGAATCATTTTAAAGGAAAGCAATTTCAGCAGGATGTGATTATTGTAGCCGTGGGCTACTATCTTCGTTATAACCTTAGCTATCGTGAAGTTCAAGAAATCTTATATGATCGTGGCATTAACGTTTCTCATACGACGATTTATCGTTGGGTGCAAGAATATGGCAAACTACTCTATCAAATTTGGAAAAAGAAAAATAAAAAATCCTTTTATTCCTGGAAAATGGATGAAACGTACATCAAAATTAAAGGAAAATGGCATTATTTGTATCGAGCCATCGATGCAGATGGTTTAACCTTGGATATTTGGTTACGTAAAAAACGGGACACACAAGCAGCCTATGCTTTTCTGGTTCTGTTGCAAAGTTTTAAATAAAGAATAAAATCCCTTACGGTATCTATGATTTAAGCTGGGATTCCCAATAATACCTTGATTTCAGTACAGACCGAAAACCCGAAGAGAGTGCCTTCTTTTCGGGTTTTCTTATATAATCCTCGGATGGCTTCCATACCTTTAATCGTGGTAGAGGCAGTGCGTAAACTTCGATAGAATTTATTGCGTCTCTTTACTGGACGATGGTCTTGTTCAATCAAATTATTCAGGTATTTAATGGTACGATGTTCTGTCCCTTGATAAAAGCCGTATTCTTTTAGTTTCTTAAAGGCACTTGTAATAGAGGGGGCTTTATCTGTGACTACAACCTTCGGTTCATCAAACTGCTTCACTAACCGCTTAAGAAAAGCATAGGCTGCTTGTGTGTCCCGTTTTTTACGTAACCAAATATCCAAGGTTAAACCATCTGCATCGATGGCTCGATACAAATAATGCCATTTTCCTTTAATTTTGATGTACGTTTCATCCATTTTCCATGAATAAAAGGATTTTTTATTTTTCTTTTTCCAAATTTGATAGAGTAGTTTGCCATATTCTTGCACCCAACGATAAATCGTCGTATGAGAAACGTTAATGCCACGATCATATAAGATTTCTTGAACTTCACGATAGCTAAGGTTATAACGAAGATAGTAGCCCACGGCTACAATAATCACATCCTGCTGAAATTGCTTTCCTTTAAAATGATTCATCGTCATTCCTCCTGCTATCTTTTTCTATTATTCTACCTTATTTGATAGTAGATTTAAAACTTTGCAACAGAACCAATAAACTTCAAAAAAAAATTTCTTCAAAAGAAGAAGAGTTAATAGAATATCAAGAACTTTTTAAAAATGAAGTACAGGAGCATCATTTAATTAAATATAAAAGACGTGAGTTAAGACAATTAAAGGCTGAGTTAAAGGACGTACGTAATAAACATCAAGATTGTAAATCATTTTACTCTCAGTATGATAAAATTATTGCTCATATGATAGCATATATTTATTCAATGAGAGAAAATAATCTATTAAGCTAATCTAATTAAATTTTACTACATAGAAAAAGAGGAATAAATAATGAGCGATACATTACCTAACTATTCACAAATATACGAGTTAACTAAACGCAGATTAAGAGGTTTAAAAAAATTATCTGAAAAACGTCAAAATTTTGGCATGGAAGATATGGTACTTTTAACACTTTTAGGAAATATGAATCAAAGATTACACACTATGTTTAGTTTGTTAGAGTTAGGTATAACAGATGGGGTATTTCCACTTCAACGTACGTTCTTCGAAATGTTAGTAGCGTATAAAGCGATGCTACAATCAGAAAACAAAGAACGTTATGTACAGTTTTATCGAAATAAAAATAGTTTTGAGACAAGTAATAAGGTGCACCGAATGCTCTCAAAGAGCGATCCAGTTAAAGGTTCTTTTGAAGAATGGGAAATAAAGTTTGGCGAAAAATATAAAAATATTTCCCAAGATGAGTTAGAACTAATATTAAATGGAAAAAAAGGAAGTAAGTTTAAACAGTGGTTTGAATTAGCAGCGGGCAAAACATTTAGCGAGCTAGTCCAAGATATAGATGTTGATCCTATGGTATTTTATATTTGTTATGATGAGCCTTCAAATTGGGTACATCCTCAAAGAATTGAAAAGAATATAAATCCAAACGATTTTGAACCTGTTATGGCTTTGTCCTTTTATGGTATCATGCTTTCCTCACTTCTAAGATCTTGTGTCTTTTTATATGACTCAATGGCTGATTTTGCAGAGTATATAGAAATATTGGAAAGTAAACAATTAACAAGCTATGGTAAGTCTTTTTCAGAATATCTAGATAATTTAAAAATTTTTATTGCGAATGAACATAAGAGAATTTATAATGAAGAGCAAGAAAAAGAAATTGCGAATGACATAAAAAAAATAATGAAAATTAATTGATCCATATTTGTTGTACTGAAGTATTTGCAAAAATATCATATAGTGATATAATAGAAATAAAGAAAAGAGCTTGCTAGTAACAAGCTCCATAGAGACCGTTTAAGACGGTTGACTAATATTCATCTAAAAAAATAGATCCTACTTCGTCAAAAGTTTAGCGGGTCTATTTTTTTATGTTCTTTACAATCACAATAATGAGATTGAGCAACATAACAATGAAACTTGCAAATGCAATCATCAATGTTAAGCTGTCTGAGACACTCAAAAATTTTTGCCTTTCTAGTTTGATAGGGGAATACCTATACTCATAGGCATCACCCCTCTTTCTATACTTAGCCAACCGCTATAAACTTTCTCTTTAAATATTATAACAAAAAGAAGAAATAGTATCTATATAGATAGAGATAAGAAAACAACTTTCAATAATATTTTGGTTTATTTGACAGTTGTTTTTTCTAAAAACGATATACTTCCTGTTATATCTATCTTTCTAATATATGTAAGAGTGGAGCTATACTATAAAAGTAGACACAAATATGTGTGTTATAATCTGTCTAAGAAGACACAAAAACGAAAGGACTTTTATGTCAGGCTTTAAACGTTACGACGAGGAATTTAAACAATCTCTTGTCACCCTTCTACCAAACAGGTAAAACTCAATCTGAACTCTGTAAAGACTATGGAGTCTCCGTTTCTGCACTTGCAAAATGGATCAACCAGTACTCTCAAGTTCATCTTGAAGATAATACAGTGTTGACTGCTAAACAGATTCAAGAATTGCAAAAACGCAATGCCCAATTAGAGGAAGAGAACTTTTTTAAGAAAATATAGTTCATTTTCTGTCTAATTATTTGACATTAGTCCAATCTAGTGCAATATCATTTTGAGAAACAATATTGGTTCCTTTTTTCATCTGGCATTAGGTCTGGATCTTGTGTAGGATCAGAATCTATTGTGTCCTCTTTAGACCATTTTAAGCATAATCATCTTCAAACCTATCAATATCTAGTATTTTGATTACCTTTCCTCGACGCTCAATGAATCCCTTTTCTTCTAGTATTTTGAACTTACGAGAAATAGTTTCGGGAGTTGTTCCAATGAACGTTGCGAGATCTTTCATTTTCATTGGAATCGTAACAAGATTTGAATCTACTATTTTGACGAGTTGCAAAAGATAATTAGCGATTCGACTTTCAACATCTTCCATCATGAGAAATTGTGCTTGATATTGCATTTCCGCAGCTCTTCTCACGGTGGTTTCAAGTAATTTCAAACTTAGCTCGGGATATTTTAACAATAAATTTTTGAAATCTTGTTGTCGCAAAAAGCAAATTTTTGTTTCTTGCAATGTTTCGCCATAAAGATTCTCATTCACTACTCCAAACAAGGCGTCTTCACCTGCATATCCACCAGGTTCAATTACACGTAGTAACTGCTCTTTACCAGCGCTAGAAAGCTGATATATCTTTAAAGTACCGTGCGCCACAATTGCGAGTTGAGGCACCGTAAAAGGGCTGATGACCGCTTCGCCCTTTTCAAAAGTCTTATGATGAACAACCTGCTCAACTTGCGCCAGTTCACTTTCTGAAAGTAAAGCAAATAGTGGGACAAGCTGTACACAGTGGTGTTCATCATGACTAAAATGATGTTCATACTTGCTCATTTTGGTAATTCTCCTTATCTTATTATCGCGCTAAAATTATAAAACTGCAAGCTTTGTTCAATTAAAGCCTACAGTTTCGTAAAAATTAATTGTCATTATCTTCATCTTCGTCATGAAAATCAGCAACAGCTTTACCCAAATCACCTGCCAAGTGACGAATAACTTGAAGATTGTAGCCGTAAAGTTCGACTACAACAGCTGCCAAAGCAAATTTTTCTTCTTTATTTGCTAGCTTAATTGCTCGCGTAATGAACATATTTTGTGCTTGAAAATCTGCAATGAAGCTTTCAAGTAGAGCTTCATCAGTCCAATATTTGGCTTTTGGATCCTCAGTAATGAACTTGTGATACTTTAAAAATTCTTCAGTTGTACTTGGTACAATCTCATTTTCGTCAAGAAGTAAATCCGAAATTTTAAAGAAATATTCATCTTCTTTTTTTGCAATTTCACGTAAATACTCACACTTAACTGGGCTTTTCGCGTATATTCCTGCTTGAGTCAGTCGTACATTTTCAATGAACAAATTGGATAAGACATGTCCTAGCATCGCACCAGCCGTAGGCTTGTGGTGGTCAACCTCTGCTTTATCAAGTTCTTTAGCATATTTTTCATCAATCGTTAATTTAGTCATCAATTTTTTCCTTTATTCAATTTATAGTGCTGTCTTTACTGGTAGAAATCACACAACAGTTACTTTGCTACTTAAAACAGGGTACCCAAGTTTCTCAACCTTGCTGATAAGTTCATCAGCACTGACAACATTTTCGTCAAATTCTGCTTTAACTTTTGATGCATTGAAAAGCACTTTTGCATTTGCTACACCCTTAGTTGTAGTCATTGCTCCTTCGATTTTTGCCATGCAAGATGGGCAGCTCAATTCATTGAGTTTCATAATTACTTTTGACATAAGATTCACCTCTTTCTCTTTCTTTATAAATTAATTATAACTCGTTAGTACTAGCAAAAAATTGATATCTATCAAGAATATCAATTTTATTTTTTTATCTACAAAATAATAAAGTTTCTCGAGTCTCTTTTTTAACGCTGAATAACCTTCTATGAGGAGCGCAATCAGCACCAGTTAGAGTCTACCGAGACGGTCCGCGGAACGGTGTTTAAATCAATCCCTAATTTTGCCTGTATGAGATTTAAAAGAGCAAAACCATTAGTGATTTTTTTAAAACATCCATCGTACATAAGATGTTTGAAGTGTTCTGAAAACGCTATGTCCCCTCCTACCTGACAATCTTCCTGTCTAGCAAATGTGTGTGTTTCCTTTTTAAATAATTGTCATTGGAACTTCCTATCTATTTTTATAAAAAAGTTATATTGAGATAGGTATCAAAGCTTTTAAACAAGTTCAAATCCCTAACGTGCTACATTGCTTGCGATAGTTTCTCTCATAGCCTCAAATTCAGTGTCTTATTGAACCTCCCTATTAGTAAGGAAAACTTTAATTGTAAAGATTCTAGAAGCCATCGAAAATGTCTCGATGATTTTATCAAATCATTTTTGATAAAATCATTATAAACTTTATTGATATCAAAAAAATGATTCCTTTCAAAAAAAGAAAACAAACCGCATAAATTTTGGTTTGTTTCCATTCTTCTATTTCTCTCGATACCTAATCAGTCGCATGCCATTGACAATGACGATAAGGATACTAGCTTCGTGGACGAACATACCTGTGCCCATGTTGACAAAACTAGGTACTAATCCTGTACCTCCAAGAATTAGACCAGCCAGTAAAAAGAGCACAACTACAATCGCAATCACAATATTTTGTGTCATGTTGGCAACCGTGCGTTTACTCAAACCATATGCATGGACAAGTTCGTCAAAACTGGATTTCATTAGCACGATATCGGACGTTTCAATCGCAGTATCAGTACCAGAACCCATTGCAATACCTATATTAGCAAGTGCCAAGCTAGGGGAATCGTTGACACCATCACCGATAAAAGCAATTTTTTTACCAGAGTTTTTGAGTGATTTGACAACTTCAGCTTTTTCCTCAGGCATGAGATTGGCACGTACTTCATCAATATCGAGTTGAGAAGCGACTGCTTTAGCTGTTGTCTCGTTGTCTCCAGTCAGCATAATCATACGAGAAATACCTTCGTGGCGTAGCTCTTCGAGGGCTTCTTTGACACCAGAACGCATTTCGTCTGCGATACCATAAACCAGTTGTAATCTGTTATCAGCTGCAACCAAAACAACTGATGCACCAGAATTAGTAATTTCTGCGATGTCCTGTTTCTGCTCGGGAGAAATCGTGATGTGGTTAGCCACCATCATTTTTTCATTACCAATCAATAGGTCGTCTGCGATGATCCCCTGTCCTTTAACAACGTCCGTTTTTGCAAATTTGACAGGATTGAATTCTCCAATCATGCGTACAACAGCTGTTGCTAATGGGTGATCGGATTCATTTTCTGCTGAAGCAACTGCATCAATCAGTTCTTTTGAAGCACCATAATTTTTGACGACAACAACTTCTGTATTGCCTTTCGTCAGAGTACCCGTTTTATCAAACAGAAGCGTGTCAATATGACTGAAGGTATTCATAACATCACCTCCCTTAATAAGGACACCTCTTTTTGCACCATTACCGATTCCCGCAACATTTGAAACAGGCGCACCAATCACGAGGGCACCAGGACAACCGAGTACGAGAATCGTGATGGCTAGCTCTAGATTATGACTAAAAACCCAAGCAATAGCTGCAATAACAAGTACCGCTGGCGTGTAATACTTAGCAAAGCGGTCGATGAATTTCTCAGCAGGAGATTTGGTATCTTGGGCTTCTTCGACCAGTTCAATGATTTTACCAAAAGTTGTATCTTCGCCAACTTTTTCTGCTTCTACGTAAATTGTACCATTTTCTAAGATAGAACCTGCAAAAACCTTAGCACCAGTTTCCTTTCTGATTTCACGTGATTCACCTGTGATGCTGGCTTCGTTGACATAGCCAGACCCTTGGTAAATATGACCATCAACAGGAACTTGACGTCCTGTTTTTACTAAAAGTTTATCACCAATTTCAACTTCATCAATGTCTATTTCTTCGCCATCAGCAGATAGGGCTGTACTGGGTGCCATATTCGTGAGTTCTTTGATACTAGATCGCGTTTTTTGAAGCGTTTTTTTCTCTAAAAATCCACCGAAAGCAAAGAGAAAAGTGACAATTGCTGATTCTTCGTATTCACCGATGAACAGAGCACCGATAACTGCAATAGAAACTAGCAGGTCAATCGAAATTTGTTTCACTTTGATTGCTTGATAGGCATGAATTGCAACAGGTATAAAACCGATAATACTTGCAATAATCATTGTCGAATTCCAAATCCATATTTGATTTACACCATATTTACCAAGGTATCCGAGTACAATGAGAATGGCTGAGAGGATAACCAAGTGATTACTGTGTTGTTGAAGTTGTTTTTGAAAGTTCAGTGTTATTTTTGCCATATTTTCTACTTCCTTTGATTTTCTTTATGATACTAGTATAGCGCTGCCCTTACTGATAAAAATTGACAACTATCAAGAAAATAAAAAAATTATACTATTTTACATGTTTCCTATATATAAGACTTAATATTGTATTTGGAATATAGCAAAAAAGAATAAAACGATTGAAAAAAGTCATATAATAAAGAAAAAGGACTTGCTGCAAACAAGTCCAATATAGCCGAGTAAAAGTCGGTGGCAGTATTTAGTTCGAGAACTGTTAATTAGCCAAAGTTGATATGACCCTAAAAATATAGACTTAAGAACTTATAAATTTGGAGGTCATTTTTCTTGTCAAAATATTCCATTGAGTCTAAATTAAAAGTAGTTCGTGAATATCTAGAAGGCAAGACTGGGGCAACGTTTCTTGCAAGAAAATATAATATCCCCTCATCAGGACTCCTTAGAAGTTGGATATGGAAGTACAAATCTGAAGGAGCTGCAGCTTTTCAGAAAAAGGTTAAACAAAATTATGCTTATAGCAAAGTTTTTAAAGAGTGAAAAATTATTAAGACTATTGGGTTCAGGTAAAATATTTCTATTAATGTAAAAGTTTTTAATACTGTACATGTTGTAATCTTCATCAATTACAGACTACTCTGTGTTATCAATTAAATAATTTTCTATAATAAATAATGCTTGGTACAGATAACCCTTTAGATTGTCTTTATTTATTCCTCGTATAAAATGAAGAAATCATTGAATAGTTTGCCTTCAATTTTATATTCTGGAATCATAAGTTTATCTGAAATTTTTTGTAAGATATTCATCATCATCTCCTGATTTTACTTTAAATATATACTATTTATTAATATATCGATAAATAGTTGTTCTCGAAACACCCCAAGACTCCGCAATATTCTTTATTGGTGTTCCACTATCTACAAGTGTTTTAAGTAGCTCTATATCTTTCTCAGAGAATTTCTCAGGTCGACCACCTAATCTTCCTCTAGCACGTGCTGCAGCTCTTCCTGCAGCCGAGCGTTCAAGAATAAGGTTACGTTCAAACTCCGCAAATGCTGCAAATAAATGAAACATAAGCTGTCCAGTAGAACTTGATTTGTCCATCGTGATATTTTCTTGCAAACTATGGAAACTTACTCCTTTATCGTTTAGTGAGTTGACTATGCTGATTAAATCCTCCATATTTCTTCCCAATCGATCCAATCGCCAAACGACAATTGTGTCTCCGGGCCGAGAAAATTCTATTGCTGATTTTAACCCTGGTCTATCTTTTTTACTTCCAGACATGTGATCAGTAAATATTTTCTCACAGTCATATTTTCCAAGACTGTCTTTTTGTAAATCTAAATTTTGTAGTCCAGTTGAAACTCGTGCATATCCAATATTCAAATTTCTGTACCTCCGTTAGTTTAATTGTATCATAACTTAAAACAATATATATAAATGGACATAGATTAAATTATGGGTTAATGAACACAAAATATAAAAGATATTGACGAAAATTGTAGAAAATAAAAAGTGTCCAGAAAATGGAGGTTTTCTGGACACTGAATTCTACCACAAATAATTTTGATCAGGGATATTCTTTAACCGTATAGGGTAGAAAGTTTTACCATCTTTCTTATAAGGGTAATCAATTAAATACATAGTTGCATTTTTAAGAACTAATAATTCAAATTCACCTCTATGACATCCTCTTATCAAATTTGTATATACACAAGCTGTACCTTTATCAACATAGATTTCTAGTACCTTGTTATAGTCAAATTCGGAATTTTTAAGAGGCTTGCTATTTAATAAACAAGTACTCAAGAATGCAGGGTCTGTAAATACACGTTCTTCTTTATTCGCTTGTAAAATATCTTGAATAGCTTCATCAGGTACAAATCTATAGGTAACTATATTTTCTGGAAGTCTAGGAGAATGTAATAATAATGTTGAGAGGACATCATTATAATTTTTTAGATTTGTCGTCCAATCTTTCATTCCTCTTAAAAATCTATTTAATTTTGATCCTTCATGCCCACAATAGAATCTAATAGGGTCACTTGAATTATCTGATTCTATATAATTTTTTATCGTAGCTCCCGTAAGAGAAGAATGACCGTAGATATTACAATATTGTTGTGACCAATCTCCGTAGTATTTTTTAGCCCAGGCAACAGCAGATTCTTCTGAATTGAGTCTTGTATATTCAGATTGAGATATAGCATATTTGGGGAATTTTTTCCCAAGAGGCTCATTATACTTAAGGTTAAACAAAAATTTATTCATGAGAATATTATACTACAAAAATTATACTCAAAGACGGTGACGTCGATAAGCTTTTGGGAGAAACTTTCGTATTTCATCTTCGTTATATCCAATAAGAAGACTATGGTCATCTATAATAATAGGAGTCTGAAGCACATAAGGATGTGTAAGTAGGAAGTCGAGTGCTTCATTAAACGAGAGATATTCCATATATCTTAGTGCTTCTTTAACCTCCATGCTACTCTTTCCTGGGCGCTTTACAATATCTATTAGTCCCTCATCGGAATCTTTGAGTATTTTGACAAGATCGTTCCTGGTCATTTTACTTATTTGCTGTTTTTGTACGTTGATATTGTATTTTTCAAACCAAGAAAATGCACGTCGAGAAGAACCACAGCTCCCCCTGTAATAAATTTTTATCATTATCCACCTTTTAAACTTTCCTTATTTTATCATAGTCTTATCAAATAGCAATGTTATTCAAAAGACAAAAAAAGAATAAAAGGATTGAAAAAAGTAAAAAAAAGTCATATAATAAAGATAAAGAAAAAGGACTTGCTACCAACAAGTCCCATGTAGCCGTTTTAAGAACGGTAGCAGATATTAATTCATAAAATGACCTTATCCGCTAAGATGAACGGTCATTTTTTGTTACTTGTGTTTATGACAAGAATCATTAATGTTGCAAAAGCAATCATAAGACTCAATGTCTGATAAACAGTCAAAAAATTTTCGCCTTTCATGTTTTGTGAGGAATTGCCACTAAAACCATGGCATCACCTCCAATCGGGGCTACCGTTCATAAACTCTACCATATTATTATATCAAAAAAAGAGCTAACAGACCATTGAACAATGTACTTTGGTCTTTTTTCTTGCCATTTTTCTTGATAAATAAATAATAAAAAACACCTATTATTTATTGACGACGTAAATAAACAATGTTATAATTAATACATAAAGAAAAACGAATAGAGGAGAATGAAATGAACGAAAATAAAAAACTAGCGAAAGCAATGGAACAAGAATTATTAGCTTTCTTCAAGCAAGATAAAGTCAAAAAAGAGTTGCTGAAGTTCGCAATCTCCGATGTAAAAATGGTGAAAGAATATGGTGGTGACAAAGCTGAATATCTCGCACTGTTTGAAGAACAAGGTTCAGATAAAATTTCTCTTGAAGAATCAGGAGTGAGCTACCCTCTACAAGAGCGATTGAGTAAAGAAACTTATGAGAAGTACCTTACTACAGTAGAAGAAGCAGATAACGAAAGTGTTGAAGACTTTCTTGAAGAGAATGGTTTAAAATATGCTTGGTTGGCAAGTGACATTATCTACTACCAAGACTTAATGTTTAAGCTATCATCTCCTTTCAAGTATGAACAAGTTTGGGATAATGATGAACTTATTGAATTGGATAATAGTGCAGGAGACATCATAAGTCTTACGGTCAATGAATTATCTCTCTTTAGTGAAAAAGAAATCGTATATCAAGCAGGAGAAGGGCATCTGACAAATAATATTGATGAAGCATTGACTTTAATCAATAAAGATATGTCTGAAGCAGATGATATTTATAGTGAGCTTGGAGAAGAAATCTATAACAAATTCTTTGAAAAGACACTTGATGAAACTGAAAAACAATGTGTTAGAGAATATTATGATGAAATCTTTGGAATGGAAGTAAATTATATTAAGGATTTGCTCAAGGAAAAAATTGAAGAGGAATATCTCTAAGCAAAAAAAAACACCTCACAAGCAACAAAGCCTGTGAGGTGTTTTCAGTTAAAATATATTTATTAAGTTATGGTATTTTTAAATCCAGTCATTAGAAGTGACTTTCGCTTCAGAGGTATAGTTTGCCTTAAACCAGTTGTGTTCATTTGCGATTAAAGGAACGACTTCATCATCAATAAAATGAAACAAAGGAAGTCCGTTCTCTTCGTCAAACCCTATCAGACTCTCAGAGAGAAGTGCCGTATAATCGAGTGTTTTTTGATGTTTACAATCTATCCATAGAATCATGTCACGTGGACTTTGGAAGGCTGATCCAGAATAGCCCCATCCATTAGATTTAAGTTGTTGGTCAAGAATAAATCGAGGTAAATCTTCAGGGATTTCTCTTACAACTTCACCATCCTTAATAAACAGAACCTTACAAGAAACTTCTGTCTTTTCTTTTTTGATTTGTCTTGGAGTGTAATGAGAGTCCAAATCAAGTTCTGCGTGATGCTGGTTGAGGTATTCATCAAAAGTGCTTTCACAATATTTTTTAGAGTAGCGATTATAAGTATAGTAGAAATCAAAGAATTTGATGTACTCGCCAAACAACTCATCTTCTTTTTTTTCAAGGATATTAAAGTCCTCACCAGATTCAGGGTCTTTACAATCCCTAAAGAACCAACCGTAGAAAGTAGTCAATTGTCCTGTGGTCGTTCCTCCTTGTTGATGTGCAAGCTCTAAAAGATCATCAACGGAGGGATTTTCTCTGTATTTATCATAAAAATCTTTAGAGTAGTTGAAATCAGGGAAAAGTGCTTGAATTTCCTTGAACATTTTCTTAGGTACACCGAGTAGTTCTAATAATTCAGGCGTATTTCCTTTTTGAATGTCTTCTAAATAAAAATAATGAACGTTCTTTATCTCAGGTTGGGGATTTGTTTCTGATGTTCCATCGACGAGAATATATTGTGTACCGACGATTTTTTCAACGCTTTTCAGTCGGAGGTGACGATTGGTGAACTCATCAAAATAATAAGTTTCTTGGGTGAGTAGCTTTGTTTTAAGGTCTATTTGGGTGATTTCGACCCCTTTAAGTCTGTCATAGCGGAAAATGGGCTTGACTTGAACAACTCCTTGTTTTCCTTCTTCAAAAATATACTTTATTTTTTCATTTCGACTTTCTTGTAAGGTCACTTTATAGTGAAAATGTAAATCGAGGTACTCTGTTGGACGTTCTTTTTTTATTTTTGGAGAAGAAAGTAGGATATCTTGGTCTTCTTCATCTTCGTATTTCTTAATTTCCTTGGTTTCTTTTTTTCTATTTTTAAAGCTATTTAAAATAAATTGAACTGCCTCAGAGGCGAGTAAAATTAATATTCCCCAAAGTACAAGGATAAGGGGGAGTTGCCAGTTGTTAAGTATATTCATATTTTTCTTCTTTCTTTTACATTTCCATATCGAAATCATCGGTCACATCTCGAACGGCTGTGACATCGTCTGATTTTTGTTGTCTTAAAAGGTCTTTAAGCTCAGTATGGCGAGCTTTTTTCGTGTTGTAGGTTTCTTCATCGGGGAAGCGTTTAGCCTTATCCTCTTCGGTTTGTGCAATCGCCGATTGTAGTCGTGAAATATCTTTAAGTGTTGCTGCTGCGGACTTCTCAATACCCTCATCAATTCTATTGTTCAATCGAGTAAGAATGCCTGTAGGGCTCTCTAAAGAGACCATACAGCTATATTGTGCATGACCTTTCATAAAGAGATGTTCTTCCATTGTCGTTTGACCTGTGACTGAAGCGGAAGGGTTATGATAAATTTCAAAACCTCGGTATGTCGCAATATGTTGCATGATTTTATTTGCTTGAAGATTATTTTCCGCAAGGCTCGTATTGATACGTCCAACCAAAGCAAGACCTACATCTGCTTTTTTATCTTCTTCTGTAAAAATTTTAGACTGATCGTTGAAATGTAAGGTTAATTCAAAAGGTTTGTCTTGAGTGTCCTTTGCATTTTGAACGTCTAATTGTTGTTTTTCATAGAGTTTCTCGGCTTGGGGGAGTTTTTCTTGGTCTTTAAGGACACGTTCTTGACTTCTGGCCTGTTCTTCATAAAAACGATTGCGAGAGCGCTCCAATCCTTGGAGTTCCATCTCAATTTGCATAAATTCGGCTTGTAGAGGGTTACCATTTGCGGCAGCCTTAAGTTGGCTAGCAGTTGGAATAGCTGTTTCCATTTCTTCCATTTCCCTTGACGTCGAGGTGCCTTCCATGACTTGTTCCGTGAATTTGATTTTGTTTTCTTGTGTTTGCCACAAGAAAGAATCCATCGTACCAGGAGTAATATAATAATGAATTTGAACTTTTTCGTTTTCATTTCCTTGTCGGATAATTCGACCGTTACGCTGTATAACATCTGAAGGGCGCCAAGGTACGTCGAGGTGGTGTACTGCAATAAGCTTGTCTTGAACGTTTAGACCTGTTCCAGCTTTCCCTGTTGAGCCAAGTAAAATACGTATTTTACCCTCACGCATTTCTTGCATCATGACAGCTTTTGTTTTATCTGTAGCTTCATGGATAAAACGAACTTCCTGTTCTGGAATGCCTTTTTTGACTAACGCTGCTTTTATTTCATCGTAAGCAGAAAAGGAGTTGATCGTTTCGTCAGTATTTTTAGCTTGAGAATTTCTATATTTTAATGGAACAGACATATCTGAGAAAATAATTTGAGTGCCTTTTTGTTCATCATATTTTTTATAAATATCAAATACTGTATTGACAACTTGTTGGAGCTTATTGGAATCTTCTGCAGTATAATATTTGTCATCGAGGGTGCGCATATCAAGACTTAACTTTTTATTTTCTCCCACAATGCGCAACATATTATCTTCCCAAGGTTTTACAAAACCTCTTTCAATGTTCGATGCACGTTGAATTAAGTCGTTTGTGTAGAGTTTTTGAGCTTCAGTAATCGGACTTTTATGTGTGATAATCTCTGCTTCAGGAACAGGTAAATCAAGCATATTTGAGGTTTGAATGTCCCATGTTTCCTTGAACATGTTCATTAATTCTTGCATATTGCCAAATTTGACAAAGCGGCGATTGATTTTAAATGTCCCTGCTGCAGTTAATTCGAAATTATTTTCAATCATTCCAAAGGTCGACACCCACGTGTCGAAATTCAAAACACCATAACGTGCTAAGACATCAGGCTCTGTATATCTCATCATGGTGTACATTTCAACCACAGAATTAGAGAGAGGTGTACCCGTTGAGAAAATGACACGTCGATAATTATATTGATTTTGAAGATATTCAATTTTCTGTTGGAGATCCATTGCTTTTTGGCTTCGTGTATCAGAGATGCCTTTGACATTTTCCAATTGCGTCATTGGCGCAAGGTTTTTAAAATTGTGAGCTTCATCGACCACAAGAAGGTCGATACCCAGTTCTTCAAAATTGATAAAGGAGTCGGTATCTTTCTTTTGGAGGTCTTCTAAAGATTTTTCCATCCGTTTAATACGTTGCTCAATCTTCTTCACGGTAAAGGACTTGTCATCCATATTTTCCATAGCTGAACGTTCTGCTTCAAGTTGAGTAAGAATATAATGTTCCTGGTACTCTTTACTCATCGCAATTTTTCCAAACTGAGAGTCCGCAATAACAATAAAGTCGTATTTTCCTGTAAGAATACGACTGACAAAGCGTTTGCGATTTTCTTTTTGGAAGTCCTCAGACTGTGCAATCAAGACATGACTTTCAGGGAAATATTGGTAAATTTCACGACCAAATTGTTCGACCAAAGGTTTTGGGATGACAAAAAGAGGCTTTTGAGCAATACCTAATTCTTTCATTTTTCTTGCACTGGCAAGCAGTGTGAGAGTTTTACCAGCACCTACCTCATGGGCAAGCCCTGCACGTCCTTCTATCACGGCACGCATGACCGCATTTGCTTGGTGAGGGCGAAGTTTAAACTGTTTTGCTAGGCCATTGACCGTCAATTGAGACCCGTCATACGTCCGCCCCACGTAACGATTGAATTTCTCATTATAAATCTGAACGATTTCCATTTGTACATCGGGAGTTTTTAAGACCCAGTCTTTAAAGGCTGAGGTCAACATTTTTCCTTTATCTTGAATAGCTTCAGTCGCAACCTCATCAAGGACACGTTTTTTACCTGTTGGGTCGTTGGGGTCTGGTTTGTAAATTTTGGGATCACGTAAATTTAAAAGTTCTGTCGCAAGTTTATCTCCGGGATAATTTTTGGAAGCCAATCCAAATTTATCTCGGAGACCGTAAGTTCCTTCCATTCGTGCAGCAACTTTATAGCTATCCCCTCTTTCGTCATACTCAATCGTTATCCAATCAGCATTATAATCGTCATCATAATAACCTTTTTGTTCAAACTGCTCTGCTAAGAAGCGTTGATAAACAGGAATTGGAATAAAACGTGCGCCCAATCGATAATTAATATCACTTAAGGGCAAATCAAGCGGAATGACTTCTTCTAGAGCTTGTATATTTACTGACCAATCATAGTCTTCGACTTCAAAATCATTATTCGTTTTGGCAAGAGAGAGCTTTGTCTTAACATCTCCAGACAGGTACTCCTCTCTGGTCGCATACTGCCCGTTTCCTTCATAGAAGATTTGATTGCCAAGTTCTTGAATAATATCCTCACGTGTATGTCCTTCATAAACATCAGTCATATATTCAAAGTCAAGTTTCCCTTTGTGGTTCAAACTTGCAAGTAGTGCATCCCCTGCAGAGGAAACCACTACCGATTGTGGGAGAGGTTGAATGGTTGGTTCAAAAAATACAGGGGCTTTACTGTACTCTTTTTCGTGGGTAATAGAATTTTCTTTTTCTTGTTCAATAGACGTCAAGAAAGGATAGTAATCATCACGACGTAGAAGTGTTGCATTTTCGGGACGACTTACTGCACCATATTTCTTCACGAAGGTATCATATTTATCATTGAGACGACGAAGCAACGTCTCATATTCTACCTTGTACTCAGGTTCTGAAATGTCATGTATACGTTGAATATTAAGAACATCTTGTAAACTGTGGCGCAAGTCAATCATCCCTTGCATCGCTTTGACATCTCGAGAGTTATAGTCTTGTGTATAGCTGTATTTTGTACTTACTGCTTCTTCTACGGTTAAAGTAAGAAGGTTATCTTTCCCTTTCGAAACGGTATAACGATGGTCTTCGTGTATAGTTTGGTCATAACCATCATTGAGCATTTCCAAGACCTCATGAGGGATTTTAGGAGTATTTGCTTTTGCCGGGGTAAAAATGAAATTTGACCATGAATCAAAGTAACCTGAACCAGAAAAGATATTTTTGTAAGACGTTTTCTTATCAAAAATTCTATCTTTAACTTTTTCAAAGCGATTCAATTGATTTTGTCTGGTTTCATTAGCATTCAATGTTATGCTAGACGTTTTTTGGTGTTGGACGACTTCTTCTCCATTGTGATAGTAAGGGACACCTTCGATAACTTCAATGGTATAAGGCTCAATGTTAAAATCTTCCGTTTGACCTGGTAACTTGATTTCTTCTAAAACTTGAAGTGTCTTATCCTTCTTTTCAAAAGGTTTTATGTCAATTTGTGTATCAGAAAGGACATTTCCTAATTCCATTGGAAGGTCATCCAATGAAAATTCGGGTGTAATTGAGAGCGTTCCACCATTAAAGGCTTCAATTTTGATATGGCCAAGAATATGATCAGGATGATTCTCAAAATATTTATTATAGTGAACCGTATTGCCTCTCTCATCACTGAGGGAGGTAGTTTCTAACCATTCGGGCGAAGGGTCGGGTGTACTTGTTTTTTGGAAGATAAGAATGTCACTCGATACGTCAGTTCCCGCAATAGCAGTAAATGCATTTTTTGGTAATCGTGCTGCAGTAATTAAGTTTGCTTGACGTGCGAGTTCGCTACGTACTCTATCGTCTCGTTTATCCATCGTGGCTGTAGAGGTTATCACAGCAACAAAGCCCCCTTCATGTACTAAGTCAAGGGAGCGTTTTATAAAGTAATCATGGATGACGTGATTTTTTTCATAACGTTTATCAACGATAGGAATTTGCCCAAAGGGAACGTTGGTAATCACTAAGTCTAAAGCGTTGTCCACAAATTTTGTATGCTCAAAGCCCGTCACTTGTATGTTTGTCGCTTGATGCAATTGTTTTGCGATTTGCCCTGTAATTTTATCCAGCTCTACACCATAAAGCTCGCTATTGTCCTGTAAAGCTTCAGGAAGTGTTGAGAAGAAGTTTCCTGTTCCCATCGAAGGGTCAAGAATTTTCCCACCTGTAAACCCTAGATTTTCAAGTGAAGCATACATTTTTTGAATAAGCTGAGGGTCTGTGTAATAGGCCGTAAGGCTCGACTCACGCATCGCAGAATATTCTGCTAAAGACACCAATTTTTTAAGAGTATTTCGCTCTTCTTCAAAGACAGGATTGGATTCATCAAAGAACTTGTTCGCAATACCTCCCCATCCCACGTATCGTGCAAGAACTTGTTGCTCAAAAGGAGTGGCCAAACGCTTTTCTTCATCAAGCTTTTTGACGAGCTGAATAGCTTCAATATTTGCTTCGACTTTCTCACGTGGAGTTTTAGGATAAATGTTCTCTTCAGGGAAAATAAAGTTGACCTTATCCTGGTAGTTTTGAGGAACTACTTCAGCAATTTTATCTTCAGTAATTGTACAACCATCATCTTTACTTTCATTGTTAGAAGGAGTACCTTCAAGAACATCAAATAGCGAGATTTCGCTATTGTTCTTTTCTGCTGCAGTTCTTCTTCTACTTTCTTCTGAACGAAGTTCTGCCCAACGTGTAAAAGCACCTTTTCTATAAACGTTACCGTTCTTCCCAATCATGGTATTGTAACTTTCACGTAAACCATCGAGAAGTTCATCGTCTGAAAGTAGCGTTAAGTCTTCGTCTTCAGATTTTGAATCGTTCTCATTCGTATAATCTTGGTTGTTTTTTTCTTTATCTGACTTCCAAGCTTTATATTTTTCTTGTTCTTCAGAGGTAAGATAATCATTAGAAGCGATGAGAAAGTCCAATCGTTCGGCAATGTTCTTCCAAGGCAGTAAGACATCATCATTATCTGAGTAAAAGCGTAAGCCCTTAGCGTCATGCATTTGTGTGTACTTATTTTCTCCAAAAGCAGAATGACCACCCACACCGTATTCGTCTTTCAAAAAAGAAATCCGGTCAGTGAGAGAAGCGTAATTTTTAAAGAAATCATATATTCTAAATTTTCCCTCTCGAACACCAGAACCCCATTGTAAGTCCTCTTTAATTTCCTTTTCACGTACTTGTTCAACTTCTTCAGGGGAGGGAACATCAAGGTCAATTGTTTCAGTGGAAGACTTTGAAATTTCTTCTTCTGCATCAAAGAGGTTGACTTCTTTTATAGTAGCCTTATCTTTAGTCGCATTAAAAATCTCTATTTCTTCATCAGAGGCTAAGCGTGCTTTGACAGTTTCATAGCGGTAGAGTTTTAATTGAGGGTAATAGCTGTAGTCTGCGGGTTCATGATCATCCACAATTCTCCTTACCGCCTTTTCAGTAGACATCGGTTGAGAACTGTCTTCAGGAAGAGAAGAAATTTTTATAAGTTCCTCATCATATCCAGAAGCCATATATTGCCCTTCGAGAAAGAGAATATCTCCCACTTTGTATTGGAACTCTTGATTTGTGTAGTCAAAATAGAATTGTTTTACCTTCTTATCGAAGTCCCTATCATCTGTTAAGCCCCAAAAAGCAGAAGATACTTCTAACTCTCCATCCAAAGAAAGCAGAACTTCTGTTCCCCAAGGATTCTCTTTTACAAGGTCTGTGCTGGTTTCATCTTGTGTGATAATAAATTTATCGGAAAGATCGAAATGTTGAATGACTGCTTCCAAGAATGTTTTATCTGAAGTGTTATTGTTCTCATTTTTTGACTCAACTTTTAAAGAGGGGTGTTTGATTATTTGGTGTAATTCCTCAATAGCTTCATTTATATCCTTATTCTTAACTCCTCCACTATATCCATAATCCATCTTATCCCAGCGATCAATCAGGTGTACTATTTGTTCTTTTTGTTGTTCTGTAAATTCAGTATCATAGAACCTTTGAAAAAGTGCTGTATTAAATCGAGCTGCTTCTTCGGTCAGTTCAACTCCAGAATCTCCTTCCAAGAAATCTTTAACAAGCTCTTCTTCTGAATATTGAAGCCAACTCTCATGTGCACTTGGAAATTCTTCTCGAAATCTTTCATTTCGTATATTTTCTAGACTTTTATTTTCAATTGTAGAACCTGGAGAAGTATTTTCCTCTGCAGCTAAAACTTGAACATCTTTAGTTAAGTTTTCTTCAGTCTTTGTATCAGAACTTTCGTTTTGAAAGTTAATTGTTTCAGAGGAAGGCTTTAAAATATCCTCTTCAGTATCAAAGAGGTTGACTTCTTTTGTAGTAGCCTTATCTTTAGTCGCATTGAAAATCTCTATCTCTTCATCAGTCGCAAGGCGTGCCTTAACTGTTTGATAACGGTAGAGTTCTAGTTGAGGGTGATAGTTGTAGTCAGTTGGCTCACGGTTATCTACAATTCTCCTTACCGCCTGTTCAGTAGACATCGGTTGAGAACTGTCTTCAGGAAGAGAAGAAATTTTTATAAGCTCTTCATCATATCCAGAAGCCATATATTGCCCTTCGAGAAAGAGAATATCCCCCACTCTGTATTGAAACTCTTGATTTATGTAGTCGGAATAGTATTGTAAAACTTTTTTCTCAAAATCTTTAATTTCAGTTATAACAGAAGCAGCTCCCGAAACTTCTAACTCCCCATCCAGAGAAAGAACATTCTCAGTCCCCCAGAAGTTCCCTTTTATGAGGTCTGTGCTGTATTCGTCTTGTGTGACAATAAAGTTATCTGGGAGTTCAAAATGTTCAATTACAGCTTCCAAAAATGCTTTATCTGAAGTAAGAGCCTCATCTATTCCTTCAGTAGTCTGTTGTTGGTGCTCTTGAATATGATTTGGTTCATGGACGAGATTGTGATATTGAGGGGAAACTTCCTCCAAACCTTGACTGATACTTTCCCAAGAAAGATTTGTATAGTCAATGCTTGGAAGAATATCATAGATATTCGTTCCATCTTTCTTCCAACTAATTCTTCCATTCACTTCTTTGATAAAATCTAAAGCCAGATCAGGAGATTTTTGAACAGCAGAAATAATTTCCTCTCTCCTTTGAGCATTTTGAATTTTTTCTTCATCAGAAATACTACCGATATTGGGACTTGTCAATAATGCAGGACTAATTTGAGCATTTCCCCTTTGTACTTGATCAGAAGAATAAAGCTGAATAAATAAAGCACCTAAGTCATCATTAATTTTAAAAGTGAGGGTGGGTACCGTAGTATTGTAAATATTATCTGAGACAGATTTTTCCTCTGTAGGTAAAATTTCGGTCTCTTCAGTTAAGTTTTCTTCAACTTTTGTATCAGAGATTTCATTTTGAGCATCAAATACATCAGGTTTATCAAAAGATAAATCACTATCGAGAGATGCAATTTTTTGGTTCAAGGTAGCTTGTTCCTGGACTAAATTTTCAGTCCTTTTTTCAACTTCTTCATACAAGCTGTAAACTTGTGTTGAAAGTTCTTTGGAGTAATTATTTCCCAAAGCAAAGGTACGCAACAAATTATCTTCAGGGGCCATTTCATCAATAGATGTACTTATTTTGTCAAGAAAGGCATTATAACGCTCGCTGTCCTCTAAAAAAGCCCCAAACTCTTCACAAATGTTATATTTTGCAAGAGTCAGAGCTAATCTTTGTTGTTTGGGAGAGTAACTCTCAAGAGCAGCTGCAGGGACATGCTCCTTTATGTATTGCTCGATAGAGTCTGAAATACTTTCAAAATATTGGCCATAATGTTCCTCACCAATAAAATAGTCATTCCCTGTCAGTTCTGCAAGAGAATTGGTCAATAAGCGGTCAGAAAGGACAGTATCACGTATGTCAGGCACTGTATGAAGTGTTGTTTGTGCAATGTCAAAGAGTTGTTCGGACAGACGTCCTTGTTTGTCATAAAGTCTAACCGCAACTTTTTGACCAAATTGAACGCTCGATTCTGTACTGTAATCTTTCCAAAAATCAAAAGACCCCAGATAGCGAGCTTCAGGGTACTGGACAAAGATTGAGATGACATCTTGTATTGGTCGTTTATGATGATAGCGATTAAAGTTTAAAAATTCTAGTTTATCTTCACGTGTTAAAGTCTGAAACGTAGAGATAAAGTGTTGTTGGGCTTGTATAAGTTCGTTTCTGTTCAATTGTTATTTCCTCCGTTGTTATTTTGTAAGCCATACTTTAAGAATGAAAAAGGCAAGGATGACACTAATATTTATAATGAACGTGTATCCGGTCTTTTGTTTTGGCGACATTGTTTTTTGTTTTTCAAAATAAACATCTTTTACTTGCTTCAAACTTTTTCCCTTTAAAGTGAGAGCTGCAGCACAAAAGAATTGAATAATTTTGTGAAGTTTAAAGAGAAAATGAGTATAGGATGAATTAAGGAGTTCTTCTTCGGAATTTGAAAGGCGAATAAAGGGGCGTCGAACTGGAGTAAGCACCCCTTTTAAATGCAATTCTATCTTCCCGTGCATTACCTGGTTAGGCAAACCATATTGTTTTTGAAGGCTCAACACAGAAATTTTTTCTTTTCCGAGTGAAGTTAAAGCAAGCAAAGGTTGATCAGAGTTGAATACGTGGGATTTATTAAAGACATCATCAGAGATACTGTCTTTTAGCTCTAAGATAAAGTAATCAAGTAAGAAAAGTGCTAAGGCTGCGACAACGATACTTGTATATAATTCATTAAAATTTTTCCCAGATAAATAAGTTGTTAATTCAGAAAGACCATGAAATCCCCCAACAAAGAGGAGTAATATTAATTTTCTTCTATGACGAATAACAAAGTTGAGGGAATTTTTAAAAATGTTTTCTCTTAAAAAATGACCGTTGGTCATTTTAAATGTCACAATCAAAATAAGAAAAATAAAACTGAACGGCAAAAGTAGCGATTCAATACTTCTTATTTCTTTAATAAATTGAGGAGAAGATTTGAGTAAAGGTAAAAGTAGTGAAAGGAGAGCTGCAGGGATAAAAACTCTATAATAGGCTTGATAAAGTTCACGGATGAGGATTAATAGGTTGAGCCAAAAGGTATTAAGTTTGAAAGATTTTGAGGTTGTGTGTGTGTTTTCCATAATGTTTCCTTTTTATAAAATGTTTAAGCAAACTCCATTTCTTGAGATGTTTCTGGAGTTGAAATTTCTTTTTGAGTTTCTTTTCTATTTAATGCATCATACCCAAATCTCTGCAAGTCATGTTTTGAAATACGTTGAAAATCGTAAGTTTTGAGTAGCTTAATCACTTCTTCTTTGCTTGTCGCATCAAAAATTACAGGTTGATTAACATATTCTTCAGGTACATCATTACCAATAAACTCGACTTTATATTTGTCCTTTTGTCTTGAAATTTGAGCAAATTGATGACGTTCTGGATTGATAAATTGAGGGGAAACCTCTAACTGTCTTACAAATTTTAATTGATCGTTCCAATCTTTAAACATTTTGTTTGGGCTATTATCAATGAAGAGACGATTATTTTTATACTCTGGAGCTTGTTGACGAACAATTGGATAATCTAAGAATTTTTGAATAAAGTCTTGACCAGAACGTTTCCCAAATTTATCAGGCGCATCATTGTCCATGCCGAGTAAGACTTGGAATTTATTTATATCTTCTTCGTCATCAAAATTATGTTCCATTGCCAAATAGTTCATGATGTTAAACACAGTGTTTGATTTTGTACTTGAACCATCAATTGAAGCGAGCATTGAATTTTTTAATGTTGGATGAAGTGACCAGTAAGATAAAGCATCTATGGGGGACTCAAAAACATAAAGTTTTTCGACTTTTTCTCCCAATTGTACGTTAAATCCAAAACCAGACTCGGAGTTTTTAGCAATCCCTTTAAACCGCCCTCTTTTCCCAAACTTCTCGGGATCATATACAGTTCCTTGCACCGTTGCGCCTACTTTTACACCATGTTTAGCATGATAAAAAACAGCTTGCTTATAATAATCTTCTTTAATGTAGTTTTTGCTCATAAGGTGGGATATAATCCTCTCATCAAGTTTTCTTTCATTGATAAGATAATTTTTTACTGCTGTTTGTTTATTGTCCGCTGAGCGATTGAAATAATCGTTAAAAGGTTCTTTTTTGAAAGAACTTTCATTTTTAATTTCTACTTGATCATAATTTTCTGTAAGTAATTTATTGACGGTTTGAGGGAAATTGAGGTTCGTCATGATTTTTACAAAATCAATAACAGAACCTCCCGTTCCTGCTGCTTGTCCAAACAAAGAACTGTGCATATGAAAAGTATTTTTAAGTTCAGAAAATACGAGTCCTGAATTTTCAACACTGCGATAAGAGTACTTACTGTTTCCTACTTTATGCACTTTAATTCCAAGAGATTCTGCCACCTGCAGTATAGAAACTTTGTTTGCTTTTTCAATTTGTTCGTCTGTAAATCGTGCCATTGAATAACCTTTCTAAGATAAAATAAAAAACTCGACTGTTGAACAGAGGAGTTGTAGATGAATTATAAACTGTGGTCAATTTCCCACTGAAGTTGCTCGAATTCTTGTTGCCGTTTAACTTCTTCACGTGATTTTTGAAAACTTCTTTTCAATAACTGAAGGTTCACACGTGGTTCTTGTGAGAACTGATATTTTAATTGTGTGTGTTGATTTTTATTGCCTTTTACTTCCTCGTCGTATTTCATGAGGTCTTTTAATATGGTGTTTCCCATATTGCTATAAAGTGTATGCATTTTATTTTCTTTATAGTCATTAAATCGTCCAGGATGTACTTTACTCTCGCCATATGTTTCTTTAATAAAGTCGTTTTCTTTATCCAGAGATTGTTTAAGCTCCTCAAATTCTTCAGGACAAAAGTGGTCAATATAATATTGAGAAATCTTATTGATTTGACTACGAAAATCATTCATTGCATTATTATTGTACTTCCAGAGTTGCTTGTTTTCTGGAAGTGATTGATGCAGTTCTTTATACATCTTTTGCATTTGGAAAGACGCATGAAGTTTATTTTGTAA
Source organism: Lactococcus sp. LG1074 (assembly GCF_017309525.1). Classification (NCBI taxonomy): domain Bacteria; kingdom Bacillati; phylum Bacillota; class Bacilli; order Lactobacillales; family Streptococcaceae; genus Lactococcus; species Lactococcus sp. LG1074. The sequence goes on from NZ_CP071294.1 coordinate 59,756, forward strand.
CTCTTCTCGATTACCTATCTTATCTCGAATAAGCGTATCGAATTTTATTCTTTCTTTGCTACGATCCGCAATATGATTAGCCACTTGACTTTTTAAATTATCAATCGCCTTGTAAGGCATATAACCTGGTCGCTCATGCTTCCATTTACCCGTTTCTTTATCTTTGTACCACTTTTTTTCTTTTGAAGGACATGGCTCGACAATTGCTAAATGAATATGAATATTATCTGTATTGTAATGGATTGCGCCAGACCAAACTGCATTTTGCATGCCAGATATTTCTAAAACTTTATTCATTCCATTACGTGCCGAATTCATCACAACAGCTTCATCCACCTCATGTGTTTCTGAGTTGTATGCTCCAAACTTTTCTAACCACTCATTATCAAAACTTACAACTATCTGCCACATATTAGAGTCTGCTTTTTGAGCTGCTTGAAACTGCTTTTTGAGTGCCTGGACATCTCCATTTGAGAGTTGATTAGAGGAGTTATTGAAAAGCCCACTTGTCTTTTCTGGATTACTCATATACTTATTATAGTTATCGTAATCTGTATTTTTTAAATCATCTAAAGCAAAGTTTGTTTCATCTCTATAGACTTCTGCTCGTTTAGCTTCATCTCTTGCCATATACTTAATATAGTTTTTATATTTGCGATTACCAGGTGTCGCAAATTTAAAGTGACTGACTACTCCTACCATCTAACTTTACTCCTTGAAATCAAATGACGGTATTTCATTGTCTTCCGTTGAGGGTTGAGCAAAGTCTTGAAGTGAAGGAGCTTTTTTTGTGCTTTTTTCAGCTTGAAAGCCTTGCATTAAATCTTTCCAATTTGTTTCAGCTTGAGCAAGTTGCAGAGATTTATCTCTATACATCAATGATGGTGGATAGTGAGAATTTAATAGAATATTGTTGAGCATTTCCAAAGCAAGGTGAGAATTTTTTTCCGTTGCTCGAAGAGCCAAACGCATTCCTGTCCAGTCATTTTTTGTAAGTGCCTGGTCTCTTAATTGGATCAATTCACTAATTGCATTGTTTAATATCTCCGTATAACTATTTTTGGGGTTTTCTGATTTTTCTTTCATCATATAATCAAAGATTAACGGACTATTCTCACGACGAATAATAATATTAATTCTATCTTTTTCTGTCATTCTTTTTCTCCAAACATTTCTAATATTTTATTGGTGTATTCAATTTGTGAAGCTAATTTTTGCATAACCTCTGTTCTAAAATGAAAGAGATTATTTTCGGAAGTATTAAGAGAAGTTGAATACAATATCCGACGAATATATTCTTCACGACTTATTTTTTGTTTTGAAGCTTGCTGAGCTAATTTTATTCCGACATCTTCAGGAACATTTCTAACTTTAATTTCCATAGCTACTCCTTAAAACTTTTTGATAAGACTTCTTAAAAGTTCATTTTGTTTTTCCAAAACGGGTAAAATTGATTGATAAAAATTTGTTTCTAATTCTTCCAATTCATGTTTTGTATTTTTTAATTTAGTGACCTCAATGAGCAAGTCTTTTACGTATCTTTCTCTCGACTTTTTTTCTTTTTTTGCTTCGATTGAGAGTGAATACATAATTTCATCTGGCACATTTCGTAAATCTAATCGTCCCATTTTTGAGAGTACCTTCCATCTTCTTCATTTCATTAATTTACTTCTATTCGTCATCATGACGTACAGTAGTAAAAAGTGGGTAGAGCATAAGGGAAAACTGCCGTCAAAATTGACGGAAACCGCAGTGCGGTTTGTTTTTAGAGTGGGGTCAGTTTGAACATTTAAATCGTCACTATGACGTTAATCCGTCAAAATGACGATTACTTCAAAACCCTTGTCTTTACTAAACTTAAATAGCACACGTCACAGTGACGGATAGTCCTGTTTAATTACCCGTCACTATGACGTATGCTATTTTATCTAAAGATTTCCCCTAGATTGTTTAGCATACGATAAAAAATCTTCTTCTCTAACGAGATTATTTTTACTTATTTTCAAGTAAAGATATTTTATCTTTAAGACTTTGTTGGGCTTTCTTAGCTTCTTGAATTTGACCACGAACACTTTCAATTTGAGAGAGATTGCTGTCAATTTCGGAGTTCGTTTGTTTCTGTTCATCGGCTGTTTCAAAGTCAAGTTTCGTACGTAAGCGGTCGTTTGCTTCTTCGAATTTTTCAATATCTTTTGTCAGATTTTTAATTTTTTCATCGTAGTTTTTGATGCTTTGTTTGGCATCAGAAGTTAAATCTGAAACGTATCTTTGTTCATAATATTCCGTTGTCTTTTTCTCAAATGTTCCTTTTTCTTGAATATTTTTTTGAGTAATACTGATAGTTCCAAGCTCTTTAGTTTGAGAATTTTTAGGATCAGAAGTCAACATTTGAACAAGTATTTGCTTAATATTTTCAACTTTTGGAATAAACACAACGTAGTAGTTGAGATTAATTTGTTCAAGTTTTCCCTGAATTTCTTCCCCTGTTTGAGCATTATATATCTTTGTTTTTAGCTCCTGAAGTCCATTGCCTAAACTTCCTTGGTAGAACATTTCAACTTCAAGTAGAGAAGAATTTTTATAGTAACTAGCATTTTTAAAGACAAGAGACTCGTCATTATTTTCCATTTTTGCACCCACATGAGTTGTTTTTATCTCATTGTGATGTGTCGTATAGAAACTAAAACCTGAGAAACCACATGCAATAATAAAAAATATTGTGCCTACTATCTTGTAAATTTTTGTACTTATATTTAGCATTTTTCTTTCCTTCTACTCTGGTAACGGAGGAAAATCAAAAGAAGGGAAACCTTCCTCTATGTCACGTGGAAATGGTGGTTCTGATGGCAAGTTTTGTTCTACTTGCGGTGCAGTATTTTGATTAGGAGCTGCAGTTTCACTATTAACTGCTTTGCTTTGATTTACACTACTAAGAAGATTCCATTTGGAAACAACCATGTCATTGGAATATACTTTTTTTCCATCAGTGGCTATATAATTATTGTTTTTTAGATTGTATTCTGCAAAAATTAACGAACCTTTTCTTGCATATTTTGCAAAATATTCTGCTCGTTCTCGATAAAATAAAAGCGAGAATACATCATTATCTCGCTTTCCTTGGTTATTTTTATACTCCCTTTGACAGAATATATTGACACGTACAACGGCTAAATTACTATCAGTAAACCGTAGTTCTGGATCACTTGCAAGGCGTCCAATTACAAAACCTTTATTTAACATTATTTAATTCCTTTCGTAAATTTAGTCTGCTGTTGGCGAGCTAAACTGTGAGACGAGATATGATGTTTCCGTCTTTTTAAGTTGAACTTTATAGACTTGAACCTGTGGTCGTTTGGCAATAGTTTGCTTTACTAATCCAATGAAATTTCCTTCTGCGTCTTGATAAATTTCAATGGAATCGCTCGTAGATTTCATAGTTACAGGGACAGATACATCAACACTCATATGTTTCTGCATTTCTGGTGTAAGCAAATCTTTAATGTTCTGATTACGTTCATCAATGGAAGAGTAATTACAATATGTTTCAAGAAAATCTTCTACAAACGAAAGTTTTTCTTGATTTTCTGGAGAGTCTAAATTCATATTATTTACTTCTTCTACTGCAGTGGTTTCTTCTTTTGCTACACTTGTTTCTGATTTTTCAGGCTTGCTGCTATCTTTAATTATAAAGTCTGTTTCAACCATATTTTTTGGCTCAGTTGGTTGCTGACTTGCAAGCGAAATTGTTAAGGCAACACCCACAAACAAAATGGCAATTGCAGCAACAATTAGAGTTTTTTTTGATATTTTTTTTGTTTTCATTTGAACCTCTCATTAAAATTATTTAGGCGGAATACATATACTGGATATTGAACTATCCCATGTTCTATTCATCTTTTGAACGGTTTGAACTCCTGCGATATTTTGTTCATAAGTAGAGAACGCATTTCCTTTTACTGAAGCAATGATACCCGTATGTCCATACTGGCTATCTGCGACAGGACCAGGATACCAGTTAATCACAGCCCCTGCTTTTAAGTCACTTGCTTTAGGGTTAAATATAACTTTCCAACTATGTGCTCTAAATTGTTGAACGTTATCTTGACCAATCGCATAAGCATTCAGTCCTACTAAATTAAAGTTGGATATTTGATTAACATAAAATTTTGATAAAGCATAACATTGACCATCTCCCACTTGTTTCCCAAGCAGACCCTCGATAGAACTTATCGTGCCATTACCAGAATTTCCACCATTTCCGAAGTTAAAGTCAGAATCTTTCCAATGGGCTATAGCAAATTTATCATATTTTGCAACCCATTGATTAGACTGAATAATAGACATGCAGTTCGTGTAGTAAGGAGAACTTTCTGTAATACCTGCAGCCGCATATCCCCCTCTCCCTAAGTCGAGAAGGACAGAACCTGGGTCTTTTTTTCCAACCGCCATCTTGAAATTATCTTGTGTGGCAACCATGAAGCCATAGTAACTAAACCCTGCTTCTTGGTTCGGAAAGCGCATATAAAATCCGCCCTCACTTCCTCCAAAACCTCGAGGTGTTCCTTGAGGAAAAGGAGCTCCTGCAAACCATGTAATCCCGAAATTATTATTGTCTATGAGTGCTGAAGGAGCTTTCCCCCAACTGCTCTCATACGCATATTGAGACAGAATAACGGAAGGTAAGAGATGATATTTCACTGCCGTTCCCACTGCAAGTTGGGCTACCTTATCGGATATTTGCCCCTCACCTTTTATCTCTGAATATTTTGGAACAGTTGGAGTGAAGCCTCCTGTAAAATCTCCAAAACCTCCGCCATCATCATTATTTTGAGCCCCATTGATACTGACAACTGAAATCATTGTAGTAAAACTAGAGATTGCTCCTATTCCTAAAGAAAGAACTAATCCAAGAGTAACTCCATAAAATATGAGCTTACGCTTTAGACTTTTGAATATCATAGAATTCCTCCCTATGCGCCACCTTCAAAGAGTTCTAACTCCGCAGGAGAAACCCAATGATACATAATTAAAGGCTTGTCTGTTGCACCTACAAGCATCATTTTACTGCCTCGATTTTCTTCAATACCGTAGTTCTTAATGTCTTTATAGTCAAACTCTCTAAAGTCATCAGAGAAGTATTTTTTTAGTGTTGGAATTGCCGTAGGGGGCTGTTTCATCCACATTCTATATTGAACAAGACCAATGATATTGCTTATGTCATTCATGGCTTGACCAATCTCTCCGCCCATTTGAGCAGCATTAGGTGGCAACATTTTCGCCACGTTTTGAGTGGCTAATGTAATGTCAATAAAGAATTTACGACCTTCGGCTACGGTCATAGAGTAAGCTCGTGTTGCATAAGATTTATATGGGTTAAGTACGTTGTGACACTCGTCTGTAATGATTTGTGTACGTTTAATCTCACTCCATAGCTTACGACCTTGTACATAGTCTTTCCATTCTTGACGCCCGTTATTTTGTGCTTGTGACAAGAATAAAGAAAGGGCAACATTAAAGAGGGTATCATAGACAGGGTCTGTTGAGTTATCATTGATCATTGAAATATCAAAACATATCAATTGATTATCTAAGAGATTATCAAGGGTAGTATGTCCAATAAATTGCTTTCTATTCGGCTCAATAACTTCAGTAATCATTGAAATTAAATCATCTTCTACAGCTTTTCGAGTAGGTTCTTGTTCCTGGACAAATAATTTTTCAAGATAGTGCTTAAAATCTATAAAAGTGGGATACTCTTTGTTTGAAAGTTGAGTAATAGGTCGAGTCGCATTTGTCCCATAAATACCAAAATCAATGTAAAATTCTTTAAGAATTTGACGAATTTTAGCATTGGCATTAGTTGTTTTGAATTCATAAAGAATATTAAAACGATCCACAGTATCGGTAAGATGTGAATTAAATGAAGCATCCACATCTTCTTCCATATTATTTTCATCTGCTTTAGATACTAAACCGAAAACTTGTAACAAGTTAATTAAGCCATCCCGACCGTCAAGGTGTAGATATGCTCCACCAAGGCGCTTAACAATCTTTTGAAATTCTCCTGCCTTATCAAAGATATAGACAAAGTTTCCTCTCATCCAGTTGTCCTCGAGCATATGTTTGAGTAGTGTTGATTTACCAGACCCCAAACTCCCTGCCACAAATTTTGAATAGGAAAGTCTTGATTTTGATTTAGCAAAGGGATCAAAGTAAACTCGCCCTCCAGTCTGAGTCGAACCATAGAAAAAAGCCTCTCCATCATGAAGAAAGCTATTATTATGGGCAAATCCAATCCCAAAGGTTTCCGCAGGTAACTCAATTCCTTCTCTGAAGTTATTTTCAAACTTTGTTGCCCAGAGGCTATGACTAAGGAAAAAGGCTTGATAATCTGAGAGCATCATGCCAGGATAAATACGTGCTTCAAATTTAACTTCTTTATTCAAATTTGCGACTTTTTCTTCGAGTTCTTGAAGCGTAGGAGCTGAAATGAACAAACGAATTTCCATCGTTTTAATGACTTCCCCAACATCATTCATTTTATCTGCTAAGATACGCAACTCATTGGCGTTACGTATTGCCGCATCACTTAGTGTCGTTTTTCCACGCTTTCTCGCTTGAGCTGCTTCATCGTTATAATTCTCAACGGTATCACCAATTTCTACCTCATAATCTACATTGGGATTAATATGATAATCAACGGTCGCAACTTCCACGTGTTCATGGTTCACAATACTTGAAATCCAGAAATCTTTTTTCGTAAGAGGTAACTCGCTCACATACATAATCGCATGATAACCTTTAGAGCTTTGATAGTAGGTAAAACTTGTGCCAAAAACGAGTCCCCCGTGTGTTGCAGTTTCAATAATGTCACTATCCGCATGTTTTCTTTTAACAATTCTTGTATTTTCACTCAACTGTCCTGAATTATTGAACAGTTCAAAAAGAAGTTTAATTTCTTTTTTATCAAGTTGATCAAATGTAAACAGTTGCTTACCTGCAGTGACCAAGCCATCGATATTTTGCTCTAAATCCTCAATGCTTTCCCCATATACTGCAATAAAAGACTGTCTTGTTTTTACCCATTTTTCTTGTACCTTTAGCTTTTTCATCTCATAGTTGAGATATTGTTGCTTAATTGGGTCAGTTTCTGACTTCATCTTTTCATTGACAAAATCCTGATTATCTTTATTACTTTCGGGAAAATTCAAGTAAATTTCCTTAAATTCATTCTTATGTAACCTATGAAACTCCCAATAATCTCGAGTAAGTTTATCAAACTCTTCATCGGTAATCTTTGTAAGGTCATACGAAGTCGGACGAAATATCGCCTGATATTGTGTTACACCATTGTATTCTGATACAACATATCCATTTTCCAAGAACTCTGTAACTGGATAGGTTAAATCTTTGACCTTCTTTGACTTATTTGGAAATACCTTAGATTTTATATTTGGTAACAACTTTAACTTCTTTGCTTTTTTTTGCTTCATATTATCTGAAGCAAAATCATTTAAGTTCATATTATTCATCATTCATCTCTCCTGGAATCTCTCTCCGCAATATATATTTTGACAGGATTACTAACGATTAAAAAGATAACCTGCCAATGTTTTAAATTAACTGTCTTATTCGGCAACATTAACCAAATAGACAACACAGTGACAAGACTTATCCATATAAGCCTTAAGGGAGTTATCATCATCAGAGAAGTAACCATACCTGCTCCAATTCCCATAACAACCCCTCGTATGTCTTTTGTGGTTAAACCGCCTTTAATATCAAAGGCTTTTCGAATCCTTTTAGGTGTTTTAATCGCCATTAAACATATCTCCTCTCGGCTCTTGTGAAAATAGACCATCTGCCTTAAAAGGCTGTTTAGCCTGTTTTAGCTCTTGTTTGGCCTGTTTACGTTCAGATGACCAACCCATTGCTATTTTAGTTGTTTCTCCTGCTTGGTAGCCTTTTAAAGTCGCATTTTTTATGCCTTTTTGTGTAGGGGTAACTATTTCTTTAAGATTCGACTTCACTTCTTGACTTTCTTGTTGCTTAATGCCACGATACTTATCTTCCGCATTCTCATACGCAAGCATTGCTTCATCAACTTTCTTACGATTTGACTCTACTGTATCGGTTACAGCATGTGGTAAAGTCACTTCATCAAAGGCACGAACAGCTTCTTCATTCTGACCATTTAAAAGATCAGAGTAATCTGATGAAAGCCCATGTGTATCTACCTGTTCATTTGCTTTTTCAACCTTGTCATCAAAATCATCTGTTTTAAATGGCGAATTTTCATCTGAAGGAGAATTAGTAGAAGATTTTGCACCCTCTTTTTCCTCTGCAGAGGAGCTTTCTGAATTATTTGTGGAAGATTTCTGAAACTCTGAAGAAGTTTGTCCTGTTGAAGGTTCATCTGCCTTATTTTCAGTACCCTTACTACTTGTATCTTCTCCTGTAGTAGAAGAATGTTCCCCTTGACCAAATTCTGCACCAGTGGCTTGGTCTTGGCTTTTACCTTTGTGGTCTTTATGTTCAGACCCAATACCATTCATCGCATCTGCTTCTTCTTGAGAAGGTTGGGAAGATTTTGCACCAAAGATACTTCCTGCAATAAATCCGCCACCACGTGCTGCATTTCTTGCCGCAAATTTACTCATATCGCCTAACTTATTCATTCCTGAGCGGATAAGCTGTGAACCTTGGTTCATCGCAATGATTGAACGTGTCGCACTTTTAAGCCCAGCATCTACACCAAAGACAGACTCAAAAGCATTCGGACCGTCAATAACAGTTAAGAGTAAGGCAATTTTTAGAATAGAATTTAGAAGTAGCCCCCTTAAATCTGTGGTCGCAATCGAAGCGTCCACATACGAATAACCTATATTGAACAGGGTTTGCATAACAAAGATAACAAGGATAGCACCTAGACTGATAAAGAATTTTTGAGTAAGTGCAATCAATCTTTTTCCTGTTTTTAAATCAAAAAACGCTGCACCTTGAACCAATGCACCGTTATACCAAACTTCATAGGAGATTTGAGCAACTTTCCAAGTGAGAATAGCACTAACAACTATCCCCATGAGCAGATAAAAGAGTATTCTAAAGGAATTATATTTATACCGGTAATAATGCGACTCTCCAAAACCAAATTTACCTTTACCTAATTCTTTAGATTTTGCGGTTTTCCCCGACCAAATAATTTGGTGGCTCAGGATTTCCTTGCCATCTTTTGAGAGTTCAATCGCAGGGTCACCAACTTCAATTGTTTCTACTGGATTGATTCGTGATAAGTCAGAAACTTTAATGTTTCCATTTTTATCTTTGGGTAGATAATTTTTTTCCTTATCTTCCGCAAGCCCCGCTTTATCCTTACTCTCCCCACTTGAATTAAACTGCGAAACATCAAAATTATATTTTTTGTCAATATAATAAAGGTCAGTCACATTCTTTGAGATAATATTTGTGGACATTGAACTACTTTGATTGATATAATTTGCGACTTTAACTGTTGTACCTGTCGCTTGTCCCCATATCCAAGGAAAACCAATAATGACAATCATAGCAATAAACATATTTCTATAAAAATCATAAAGCGTTTGATCTTTTCCTCTATTGGTCATCATACCTATTAAGGTAGCCCCCGCAAAAACTATCCCTATTGCAATAAATAAGGGAAGATATTTTTTCATGAACTCTTGAAAAGCAGGAGAATTATTGATATTAAGCAATACAAGTGCTTTAGACGCCATACCATTCATAGCGTCAAGAATATTTGCCAAGCCAACAATTAAGTACCAAATCAGAGCTTTAAATAAGAAAGCAACATTTTGGAACAAGTCAAGAACAGAAAATTGATGTAAATAACTCTCCCATTGTTGGAGTTTATTGACTAATTCAGCTTCTTTCAATGATAACCCCCTTATTTTTTAACTCTTTATATTTCAAAAGAAATGCTCGACCTCTCTGAGATTTTTTAGCACTCTCCAACCATTTTTTAAACTTGGCGACCGATAATTCTGGGTCTTCGATATAACGAGAATGTTGCGCCCCGAACATTTCTTCGACCAATTTCAAAAATTCTGGATAGGTTTCGCCAAATATATCACTTACACTCAATGCACTGTCGTCCTTGAGTTCTTCAACGTTTTTTAGAATTTCCATAAGTATTAGATTTTCCCTTTCTTTTTTTGCTTCAGCTCGTTTTTCATTAATGGTCGTTACACTTTGACTACTTTCTTCTCTTTCATCAACTGTACGAGAAGAATGCCCCATAGGATGCTGAGAAGTAGTGTCATCACTAATATGAGCATTACGAGTAGAAACGGAACTAATAGCATTGTCGTTGGCACAAGAAGCATCATCCACGCTAGAATGACTGTGAATATCGCTGTCCATCGGGTCAGTACCTGAATGATTTTGTACATCCCATTCAGTTTCGGGTTGTTCTTTATTATGGCTTTGTTCTTGCTCATCATTTGTTTTATATTTTTCATTGAATTTGTCCTTATACTCTTGAATTTGAGCCGTGAAGCTCTCTAATTGGAAAAGTAAATCTTCTTTTTCTTCGGGTGTACCATAAAAATTTCGAAGCTCTTGACGAACCATAGCTTCTCCAATGATTAAATCAAGTAAATCATGAGGAACAATCAAGTCCTCGTCCTTAACAACACGGTCAAGTGGTTGTCCTGTTTTCGGGTCTGTCTCAAGGTTTTCCCTTAATTCCAATTCACTCAATTTTTTACCTTTGGTATCAAAATCTCCTCCTGCCTCACTAAACAGATATTCATAAGCAAATTTGGCATTCATGTAATCCTCATAGCCAATAATTTTGCCAGAAGCATCTTTCTTTTCCTTATAGAAGGCTTTGATTGGATAAGGGCGAATGGGTTTACCTTTTAAATCTTTCGTATATTTTGTACGATTTAAAACCCACTCTCCTTGCATTAAACGTGTAAGTTCGTCTGCTTTGAGTAGGTTTCTATCTTTCTCCATTTCTGTATAAGATTTATCTGAGTCTAAAGGGTCGCCTGAACGTTGTGTTGTAATAACCGTTGCGGGGCCAAGTTTTTCAGAAAAGTCTTTAGCTTCATCAAAATCATCTGCCTTAATATAATAGGTGTTCCCTGCAGCTCCAAGAATACTTTTAGATTTTGTCTCACCATAAACACCTTGATGTCCCGCTTTTGATTGAATAATGTGACCAAAAAGCATCCCACTTTGTAAGCCCGCATTATTGTAACGATCCATCCCTTCGACATCGGGTAAGTTTTGTTCTTCTTCAAGCCATGAACGCAAGCGAACATCAAACTCTCCCTCTCCCAATGTTGTTACCTCTGCTAGTTTCTGATAAAGCTGTGATAAGAACATTTTTAATATCTTTGCATTTGAAAAGTCTGAGTAAGGGAAAATGAGGAATAATAAAGTTGGCTTGCCATCTTTAGGATATGCCAAATCCACAAAATCAATATCGTGTCCACTAGTGAGATACTTAATATCTTCAGAGAAGAAATACTTCAGCTTAGAGGCAACCATCATATAAAATGAACTGGTTTGTTTCTTTTCAGCTTTTAGTGCAATTGAATAGGCCCGTCGAATGGGACTGGATGTCGGTAAGGTCAAAAAATAATAATCAAGGGTTGTTCGACCATTTTTATCTTTATCACTCGCTAGATAATCAATAATATCTATAAAAGCGGTCATATTTGCCCAACGTGGCATATTATACTCATAACCTAGTTCCGCCAACCAAAGAGAAAGTGCTTCAAAAATGGACATTGCACCTTCGTCCCAGACAGGCTCTTTTGCTTCGGGATTATTATAAAAAATATAGGAAAGAGACTGCACTCTTTTTTGTGCCTTACCAAATTCTTTATTCATATAAGCCTGTTGCACCTCATAAAGAGGGTTATACCTCAGAGAGTTCTTAGGCTCTATGAGGTTAAAAGCACGGATGTGAAATTTTTGACGTGCCAGCGGATGAAAATAGGTTCTGCGAATCAAGTCCCCTTTAATATCTGGAAGCAACATGCTATCGGGAATTTTTGCTCGAATATTCAAATCAAGCGTAGGGTATGTAATCGTTTGTGTTTTCCCTGATTGCGTTGCGCCCTGTACCTCTACATTGGTATTTGTCGTATCAATCCATACTTTATCTCGATCTGGATGAAAAGCAACAGGAACTCCTGCTCGACCTTCATATTCTTTATCTTTATCTAAGGAGACAAGCGTATATTGCTTATTCAGTTCTTTTTCAGTCGTCCAACGACTTGTCCCCTCTGTTCCCTTATTTATGTCCTTATAAGCCACTCGCTTATTATAAATTTTTCGCCATCTGAAGATATATACAAGAGCTAAAATAAGCAACAAACTCCCCATACCAACCACAGTAAACCGAGGATAGAGCATACTAACCCAGTTCTCTTTCACATAATTTACAAGGTTTGATGCAGAAGTAAATGTTTGTTGGAGGCCTTCCCCTGGTCTGACCTTAAAGAATACACCACAAGCAACGATAAAGTTAATGATAAAGTCGCCTAACACAATGATAACGACAGTTCCTAGAATGACTTCTGCCCATAATACCCATTTATTAGCGAGTATCTTTTTCCATTGTTTATATTCTTCGTTCATGGTTCACCTTTATGTATTTTCTATGAGTTGATTGAGAGCTGTCTCCATATCTTGAGTAAAGCTCTTAGCTTTAGAACGCTCCGCCTCTAAAGTAGCTTCTATTTCTTTATTGATCCGTTCAGAGTAACTATCTTTGATTTTTTGAGTTTCAAATTGACGTTTTTGCTCAAAGTCTTGTGCAATACGTCTTTTGCTCTCAATAAATTCTTGTTCTGCAGCATAAAGCGCATTTTGTTCTTCATCCGAAATTGCTGTTGTTTTACGTGTGATTTCCTCACTTTGAGGATTTTTATATTTTTCAAAAATCTCAGCTCGAATAGTCGTCTTACCTCTAAACTGTTTCCCACGTGCAATTATATTCTGAATTTCAGAAGGCAAATTATTGACCCATAATGGAGCAACCTCTGTACTACGTGATGAATCAACATCAGAATAAGTCATTGTTCCTCCTGTTTGAACAGTGTCATTAACAGAAGAAGGTGGAATTGTCTGTGTCTGTTCAACCTCTACTTCCTCATATTCTGTTTGAGAAATATCAAACCCTTCTGAAGAATTTTTTTCATGTTCCATCGAAGGAATTTCTTCTTCAGTAAGAGTTTCATCAATGGTGGTTAAATCGGTTGTTTGGTCGAAGCCACAATAAGGACAATATTTTACATTCTCCTCAATATCTTCTTGACAATTCGGACATTCTGTCATAGAACGAGAAACGGCTGTAGCTTTGCTCTCTACCTGTTCTTGCTCTTTTGGAATGGTAGCTTCGACTGGACGGTCAATCTTTTCTGTCCCCTCCAATTCTTCTTTTAAAGTATTTAAAAATGCATCACGAATTTCTCGTGGTGCATTTGAATACTTTTCTTCAAGCATTTTTGTTGCATAATAACTTACATTTGTCGAAGCACCCTGCTTAAAAGGTATAATTGATGTTTCAAGTTCTCCATTTTGTTTATCTTCAAAGACAATTTTTGCAAGAATTTCTTTGCCTTTCATATTGTTTGTGGAAACATCAATGAGTCTTTGAATTTCCTTAGCCGCTTCAGGAATAGAAACAAAGTCAGACTTGAATTTTCGGGCAGTACGTCGATGTTCTGGAATAATTTTAAATTTCATTGTTTCTCCTCTTTTCAAGTCTTAGATGATTCCTGCAGGTAAGAATGAGCCGATACCCATTGCAGTAAATATCCAGTTAAGTACAGCACCTAAAGTGCCTAGAGCAAAACAGATAGCCGCAACGCCAATCACATCATCCCAAGCTTGGCGTCGTTTTTGGACATCTTTTCTAGCACCAGTGGCTAATGTAAATGCAATAACCACTACTCCAATACCAATCCCTGCATATTGCATGACTTGGAAAGCTGTATGTAGTCCTGTTGTTATATTTGCTGGTAAATTCATTTTTCATTCCTCTATTCTTTAATATTATTTATTATGTAAATTTTAAGATACTTACACTATTCTTCTGTGTCCGTATTTTCAGCATTATTGACATACTCTCTACCTACTTCAAGTAGATTAAAGAACTCTTCTTTTTTAAGCGTCAATCCTTTTTTCATTCGTGTGTGATCGTTATTCCATTCACGAATATCAATTTTTGCTTCTCCACCATTCCAAGAAACAACATTTATTTCTTTATTCCAAGGATGGTAACGTGAAGCAGGAGTAATAATCCCAATATGTTCTACAATTTCAAAGTCAATATCCATGTTGTTAACTTTAGGACCGTAATATTTTCCATTTTGTCTAACCATGATGTTGACCATTTTGGAATTTATTTTGAACCCTCTTTAATTTAAGAGAAGCCTCAAAGGCTTTGTCCGTATTTTCCATGATAAATTCCTGTTGCTTTTCTGCAAGCCACTTGTCATAGTCAATATTCAGTAGCTCGCAGATTTGCTCGATACGTTTTTTTGTTTGTTGCTGTTCTTTTGTTAGTGCCATATATTATTGCCTTTCTATATTAACGATATAACCTTCTTCTTGCGCTGAAGAAGCCAAAGATTGAGCAATTTCCTCTGCTTTTTGGTTTGCTTCATCAATTGCTTGTTGCCTAAGCTCTTGTTCTGTGTCAGCTTGCTCAACAAGGCTATCATTTGCACTCTGTGGAGCTTCAGATAACGTTTGTGAGTTATTATCCACTAAAGAACTCGAGGTCTCAGAAGGCGGTTTAGGAGCTTCTACGGTCTGTTTAAGGGCTACAACCTCCTTTTGAGATGAAGTCGATTCCTTTTTAGTCTTATTTTCTTTTTTCACTGGTTCACTTTTTTTAATAGTTTCCCGTACAGAAGAAGATTTGACCATTTCCTGAGAGGAGTGAGTAGGCGGTTGATGCCTTACAATAGTAAAAATGGATATAAAAATCAAAAGAAAAAATAGCAGAACTGCTATTTGAAATCTGAGGTGCTTTCCTTTGGGCTGTATTTCAACGCTTTCGTAATCTTTTAAACTTTTCATACGTGATGAACTCTTTCATCAACTTCATCCATACTTATTTCTTCATCAAAAATAAAACAACTTCTTTTTTTCACTCCCTCTCGAGTCTTGAATGAAATTTTTTGACTTGGAAATTCCAAATATCCAGTTTGATCAGACACAATAACTTTATGATGTGCTGTGCGACTGCTTTTCAAGATATAATTTTTCAAAAATTCTTCACGTTCTTTAAAGTCTTTTGCTTTATTAAAGTCGTCTTCCAATTCGCAAATTTCGGAAAAGCCATCAACAAGTATAAGTTTAGGAAAATTCTGAGTTTCCTCTGTAATTTTTCGTTGCATAAACTCCGTTAAATGGATACGTTCTACATTTTCATATTTTTCAAATTCTTTCCATTCTTCCTTGCACATTGAAAAAATTTCAATTTTCTCAAACTGTTTTTGAGAAAGAGCTTTATTGAGAAGCAATTTCAAGAAGTGAGTTTTTCCACTCCCTGCAGCTCCTTTAATTTGAAGTGTTTTTTCTGATTGTAAGATATGTTGAATAAGCATACGTTTCTCCTTACTTTTATTATTTATTCAAATATACTGTGATTTGCAGTATATGAGCTTGTTTGAATGAGGTTGCCATGTACAACTAAACGTTCTTCTCCTGTGAGTGTTGTACAGGTATAAAGTGTAATTTCATCTTTTTTATCATGATCATCAATGATATTTCCTTGATTGACATTCACAGTGTAGATATTATCAATACTGTACTCAAAAACTTTATCTTTGTCCGTGAGATAAATCTTCTGTCCAACTTGAGTATAAATCAAATTCCCAAATAAAATACCTGACATCACATTACCAGAATACATATTGAATATGGTATGACTTGCGAGAGAATAGTTTCCTTTCCCCATCACTTGGTTGGGCTTGCAAGTGCCTGCACCATAGGACATTGTTTCATTTGTTGTCCCATTAAATACGGGCAAAATCATATTAATATCAGGGATCGAGAGTATACCAACCACAGGTAACTGACTTTCAGAAAAATAATCCGATACATAATCAGATGTGGATTTTGGAGTTATTTCTTCTGGTTTAAATGCTGTTGCTTTTAATTGGTTTTCTTTCATTTTTTCATGAGATACATTCACTTCAGTAGTTCCCTTTGAACGAATAAGATATTTACTCAATTCTGGACTAAAAAACCAAAGTAAACCAACAATAACCAATACAAAAGAAACAACCATAATGATTTTTTCTTTTGAAATATACTTTTTCATAAAATAAATTCTCCTTAAACATACCTCCCACCACCCTTCACGATTTATTATCGTTAAAGAGTTTAATTAGAACTTTTTTATTTATTTTTTCGTTTTGAAATAATGAATGTTGAAATTCCTGTAATCAATGCTAATCCTGCAATTACTAGCCCCCAAATGTGTTGACCAAGTGCAGCACCTGTATCAGCAAGAGCCTTTACAATTATATTTGTAGTAGGTTTTTTGTCTGAAACTTTTCCATGCCATTCATCTTCATCTCCTACTTTTTTACCAGAATGAACACCAATACCGTCAACTGTGACATTGTCGCCGTGAACATCACCTGCAGCTAAGCCTTCAAGAGTTCCTTTTCCTTCGATTGTTTCCCCCGGATTAAGTACCAAGAGTTTCCCATCTTCAGTAGTCAGCTCGCCATCTTTATTGACTTTGAGTGGTTTTTCTTTGTATATCAACTTGATGTTTTTAACATTGGTCTTACCGGCGATTGTTTTATCAACGATTTTTAGATGCGTAAGAGGTTCTGTGCCATTGTTTGTAGTTTTGAAGAAGATCTCTGTAGCTTTGTTTTCTTCAAGCTCTTTGGCCGTATCTTCTGTATCGTGGTCATTTTCGCCTGCATTATTAGGTTTATCTTTATGATTACCTTCTCCTGCTTCTGGCGCTTTAGAGTCCGCTTTTTCAATATCAATACTTGGAATTTCTTCTTTTGGCTTACCGTACCATTTATCTTCATCCCCAACTTCTTTGCCAGATTCTACACCTACACCACTAACTGAGGCTTCATCTCCATGTAATTTGCCATCTGAAAGCTCTGGAAGAGTACCTTCGCCTGTCACAAATTCATCAGGCTGCAGCACAAGAAGTTTACCATCTTTAGTAACTAACTCACCATCCTTGTTGGTAGAAAGTTTTTCTCCATTAAAGAACCAAGCGGGATCTTTGATAGAAATCCCACCCTCAATGGTTTTATCAGAAACTTTCAAATGTGTGA
The DNA here is from genome assembly GCF_017309525.1 of Lactococcus sp. LG1074. Classification (NCBI taxonomy): domain Bacteria; kingdom Bacillati; phylum Bacillota; class Bacilli; order Lactobacillales; family Streptococcaceae; genus Lactococcus; species Lactococcus sp. LG1074. The sequence goes on from NZ_CP071294.1 coordinate 77,080, forward strand.
GAGCCTCTGTCCCATTGTTTGTGAAACGGAATTTGATTGCCGTAGTTTTTCCTGCTTCCACCTCAAGAGCTGTATCAGGCGTATCACGGTCGTTTTCACCACCATTGTTGTCTTTATCCTTGTGGTTACCCTCACCAGGGTTAGGCAGCTTGTCATTGGCTTTTTCAATGTCAATACTTGGAACAACAGGAGTTTCTGGATTGTCATTGAAATGGAGCGTAGACAAGCTGATTGTTGGTGTCTCTGGTGTAACCTCTCCGACAGTTCCCTCTCCTTTTGGATTAGAACTTGTGGAGCTGTCTTTCAAGCTAAACGTACGAATAGTATAAGGTTTAGAAAAATCTTCATTGTAAGAAGCTGAGATTGTCAATAAATCTTTTTCTGTGTCTGTTACCATATGAATGTAAATTGGTTTAACTTTTTCGTAGCCGTCAAAACCTTTAGTTTGAGAAATTTTCCAGTCCCCATAAGAAAGCTTTTGTGAAGCATAGCCATCGTCTCCTGTAATCGGATTGACTCCTGTCTTGAAGACAACATCATCAGCCACAGTACCTGGAAGAGCGGTGGCTGTAAATTCAGCATTATTTTCGCCTGCACCACCTTGACCATCTGGCAAGGTCGCCATCTTATTTATGGTGATGTTTGCATCGATAAGCTGCTCTTTAGACTCTGTATCTGGTGTGACAATATTTTGAGTTTTATCATCTTGTTTTTTGATTTCAAAATAGTGCTTGGTAGGGTCAGTGACATAGCCTTCCCCTGCATCGACTTCCACTGAATAATATTTCCCTGCCGCAAGGTTTCCAAGTGCTGCAGTCAAAAATTCATCGTCAACATCAATAACAACATTGTCACCATAACTTACTGGATTACCACCAATAATTGCCGAATGAACAACCTCTCCTGCAAGCAATTTAGGAGCTGGTTTTTCCGACCACTTCACAGGATCACCTTTTTTATGAGGACTTGAACCTGTAGAATCGTCATCATGGAAGTAAGCATATTTGGCTGTTTTTAGAACACTCTTACCATTTTGATTCGTGCCAGTTTCATTGTCTGATTTTTTCAGTGTGTTTTCGCCTTTAACCTCTTGGTTAGTACCTTTGGTTTCACCAAAGACGATTTCTGTATGTTGGTCTTTATAAGATAAAGTCACTTCTTTTTTCTCGAAGGTATTGGTGAACCCTGGAGAAGCTTTTGTTTCTTCAATCGTATAAGTTCCTAGGGGCAAGTCTTTAACGGTTGTTTTCCACTCGCCATTACTTTCTTTACCGATAACTGCAGTATAGGTTTTACCATCAGTTTTAGAAGTCAGTTTAAAGGTTGTTCCTTCAAGCGTGTAGTTTTCATTCCACATGGCATCGCCTGATTCTACCCCTGATTTCTTGATAGAGATTTCACCAGTGACTGCAGTATTTTTAGGTTTGGCCGTTGTGGTATCCCCTGCTTTCACTTCTACAGTGAAGTCTGGCAGAACCGTTTGACCTGTACTTGACCATTTGCCAGATGTTTCGTGCAAGGTGTACTTACCAGGTGGTAAACCTTTAGATTTCACGCTTTTACCTGAAGAATCAAGTTTAAGCGTATCTACTTTCTTACCAGTGCTATCCAGAACATCAAAGGAGATGTCTTGGAAGTCATAGAGATTATTGGGAAGGTCTTTTCCATATTGAAGTGTTGTTTTATCAATTTCAATATAGCCTAAAGATTGATGAGGAGATGTACTACCTAAGTTCCCAAATACTGCTTGAACGATTGAACCTTGGCCTTGGTTACCATTTGTATCCACAAAGTTTAATGCCGTTGATGCACCATTATAAAGAGCAATATATGAGTTTGCATTTAGATTTGCATTGTCTCCTACAACTGTATCATTTCCCTTAGCTGTCAAAATATTATTTCTTAGTTCAAGGTTAGTTGGTTTTGAAACAATATATCCTAATGCACCATTAGAAAGTTGTGCGGACTGACCTGCATCAATATCAGAAACTTTCATTGCCATTAGTGTACTTGAAGATAACGGATTACCATTGCTTTCATCCACAATAGTAATAACTCCACGTACTGATTCTGGTATTCCCGAAGCTGCTCCAATAGCGTCTCCTCCTGAACCGCCAGAACCCCCGCCTTCACTCCCTTGTCCAGAGCCCGAATTAGGAATTCCATCCATTGAGACCATGTACCCTAATGTAATTGTACCTCCGTTATTACGAGCCCCTACTAAAAGCCTGAAACCATCGCCAAAAACATTACGGGGAGAGGAACTAGTGGTGGAATCATAGTATGTGGCATCATTGATGGTTACCTTCATACCAACAGGAATATTTTTACCAGTTTTTACATTGTAGGCTGTACCAACATTATGAATTGCAATTGCTTGACCTTGTTTAAGGTAATTAAACTTATCTCCATCTTGGAAGCCATCACTAATTCCCATCCCGTAATGAATTGTGTCATATGAAAGACCGTTAGCACCACTAATTAGGGAATTTGCATTAGAAATAGCTGTCCCTGCATAAGTCGTTGAACTATTCCATGCGATTGGTTTTCCTCCTGTTCCATCTTGAGTATCCCCAACAATGTACTCTGGTTGAATAGCACCAGTTAGACTATCGAACAAAGGTTGCATTGTCGAGAAATTATTGTTAGAAGTTTGAATTACTGGAGCATTCCCAATTGAGCCAATTTGAGTGTTGCCAGATGGTAAAGTTAATGCGTGTGCTACAGTCGAGATAATACTAGGATTAACCGTTGCGACAATTCCTGTTACTCCTGCAAGAGCCAGAATAACTGCGGAACGTGTAAGCCATACTTTCCCAACCTTACGAGTGCTGAAGTGTGTGACTTTAGTATTCTTGATTAACGCTTGTGCTAATCTTCGAATAGCATGTTTATGTTTCTCCATTTTTCCTCCTTTTAAATTTTAGATAAGAAACAAAAAAATATGATCTTGACGTCATATTTATTGAATAGTTTTATGCCATTTCGGGCAAATAAAAAAACACTTCATTCGAACCGCTTTATTTTTGATTATGAGTTTTTGAATTTAGGGGGCTAAAATTAGCCCCTTGTTTTATATATTCTACATTTTGAATAGGGGCTAAACTTTGCCCCCTATTTTTAATTTACTTAATATTTTCTCTAAGGCAATCGATGATAAGTTTTTACAACATTCGTCACCTCCTGCATAAAGTCATCAAAAAATTCTTCCGATTTTTTTAAATTTTGATCAATAACTTGTGTTTTTAATTTTTGTACTTCGCCTGTTGGTGTTTTCCCTTTTATACTTAAATTGTTTAAATAAGCTTGTGCGTGTTGTTTTGTATTCATTTTATATTCCTTCTAATAACTTTAAATTTAAAAATAAAAAAAGTAATTCTCGTAAAGGAATTACTTTTTTTATTTTTTACCATCCGCCATTAACAACTCCATCATTACCATGAGAGTTATTAGCATTTTCTTCATCGTGGGCTAGGTCATTACCAGAAACATTTGGATTAGCATTTCCACCACCATTATGTGCAGGGGGATTTGTTGGTGCAGTAGCATTTCCACCAGTGCTTGGTGCTGAAGGCGTTGCTGTATTATAGCTTGGTGCATTTTGTGCAGGAGCTTGGGCATATTGACCATAGTCAACTGCACCATTAGATGCTTGGCCTTCCGCTTGTGGAGCAACTGCGTTATTTACATCTGCAGCTGGAGCTTGTGTTTCATTTTGTGTTTTTACTTGTTCTTGGGCAGCTTGTGCTTTTTGTTGTTCCGCATTTGCTTTAGATTTTGCTTCCTCTGCAGCTTTTGCTTTTGCACGGTCTTTATTATTTTTTACTGCAGTTTTAACTTTATCCAAACGTTTTTGCAAATCAATCTTTTTAGACTTCGCCATGTTATCTTTTATTTTATCAATTGCTGTTTGGGCTGTTTTTACATTGGCATCATTTTGAACTTTTTCTGCATTGGCAACTGCTTTATCTGCTTTGTTCACTAAATCCCAGTTTTGACGAACTTTTTCTACACGTGCAATGAGAGCAGTTTTATCTTTTTCATCAAGTTTCTTGATTGCATCTTGGGCTGTTTTTACATCAGCTTCTGCTTTAAAAGCTTCTGCTTTTTCCGTTGCTTTTTTCGCTTCTTTAAGCAGATTGTCGTGCGCAGTCTTTGCTTCTTGCGCTGTTTTCTCAGCTTGTGCCTGAGCTTGATTGTTAGCCACAATCCCTGCACCACCACCTGCTAATACAAGGGCTACCGCTCCACCAATTATCCATTGTTTTTTTGTAACTTTCATAATATCTCCTTTATTTTTCAACGTTTTTTATAATATTTAATAACCCAATACGGCCAAGTAAGTGTCATAAACCAAGCCTCGAACATCTCCATAATTATTCTTGTTAATGCAAATATTGGCTCAAACTTCCATTTTTTTCGCATCATTTCAATTATTGGCCAAAAAAAGCAACCTAAAATTGTCCAAACCTCAATATCAATAAATAACTGTTCTGGTGGAAATATGCCGATATATGATAAGAAATGCGACAGTATCAGATTAAATATCAAATAATGTATAGACATGCAAATGAGTAAACAACAGGCAATGAGAAGTAAATATCCAGGTAAAGTTAAAATTCCACCGAGAATATCTCTTATTTTCCAATTAGGTAATCTCATTCATTCTCCTTAACAATTCTTGTCTTTCAGATTTTGAAGATGTTTCTAAAATCAGTTGAATAAAATTCTCTTTTTCTTCAAAAGTCGCATGTCTACGGATAAATGACTTTGTAGAATTGAGATAACGCCTACGGTACGACGCTTCATTTTCTGCTTTTCTTTTCAATTCATCCTCAGTTAAAGGACGAGGTTTTAATGCTGCTTCAAGCTCTGGATACTCTTTTGCGGTATAGTTCAAAAATGGTTGAGTGACCTTTAAACGTTTTGCGACTTGAACAACGCTAACATCTTGATCTCGCCATTTTCGAATATCACTTAAATATGGTTTTACTTTTTCTTCGTATGATTTTGCAGTTCTTGCCATAAATAACCCCTTTTAATTTATTATATCAAAATAAATATTGAGTTACTCGCCACCCTTGGCTTTCCAGTTCATAAAATCCTTCATGATAGAACTTGGAAGATTTCCAGATAAATCCTCAACCATAATTTCTCGTGTTCCTTTAGACGCAAGGAGACTTTCTTCTACAAACTTTTCATATTCTCCTTGTTTGAAAAATTCTTCATCTAAGGCAAGCATTTGTTTACCATATGCTTTGCGTTCACAAACACGTTGACCATTAAACTCAAAATAAGCAACACTGTTCCAAATCTCCGCAAAGACCTCCCGAATATCAACTTTGAGCCATGAATTTTCTTTTAATCCTGCCATAAGCGTTCCTTTTTCAAGATAGCCATGTAAGGGAGCTAATTCGTTTGGAGCAAGTCCTGCTTCTGCTTTTTCTGAGAAGAAACGATATTCAATATCCGCCTCCATATTCTCCAAAATCTTCCGCAATACATCTTTTGTTTCTACAATCATAAAAAATCTCCTTGTTTTATTTAGTTACATCATAACATAGTTTTTCGGCGTCGTCAATAAATATATTTTATATTTATCATTCGTTCTTTCTATAATTCAAAGTCTCGTTCTTCCAAATCACATGGGAAAATTGGTGTTTCAATAAATTCTCTTATTTTGTTTTTGATTTTCAAATAGAATTTCATAGTTTGTTTATCTCTTACTCTCCTTGAAATTTTTTATAAAATAGTACTTCACTAAGTGGAGTCGGTTTAAACTCTCCTTGTGCAAGAATTTGTTTCACTTCTTCAAACTTTATTTTAGAATATAGCAAACCTGCATGTGGGTAATCTTTAAAATTACTATAAAGTACCACATCATAAATGGGACAATTACTTGTCGCAAAGTGTTTCTTAACATCAATAATTCCGTTAAATTTCTGTGTGTTTTGTTCCTTTAACATTGTGGTCTCTTTTCTATTTTTGATATAAAAAAAGACAACTATCAAAAATAGATGTCTTGCTTTTTTATTTTGAATATACTTCTTTTCTTATTATTTTTGGTTTGTCTGTTACTTTGGTCGTCTATAAGACGTTAATAAAATTATTCGCAGAGTTTATAGTTAACCCCAAACTCAAAGGCACCTTTACAGCATCGCCGACCTTTATTGTAGCTCACCCTTTCCTCGAAGGCAGGAGGTTCAATCCCCATATTTTGCATCTGGCATTGTCATATTAGGTCTCACAATCCTAACTTCTCTGTTGAATGACTTCTTGTATATACGTTTATTCAAAGATAAACGGTGCAAATATGTGTGAAGCAGGACAAGTTCTCACGTTCCAGACTACTCCACACTCCCTTTAGTAGCTACGCTGATAAGAGGGGCAGACATTGGCATTTTACTCTCGTCAAGAGTCTACCAAGCTGAGTATTCAATTGTAATCGTCATACGTTTCACTTAGTCTTGTGCTACTCTTTCACGCATTGGGCGACTATATTGAGAATAGGGGAATCGAGCCCCTACTTCTTTTCAGAAGGTAACCTACTTCTCTATAAAATTAATTAATGTATGAGATGGAGATGAATATAATCCTTTAATAAATACATAACACAAAGTATTGAAAGAACACCAAGAACAATTATTTTCAAAATATCCAAGATAGAAGTTTCTCTTTTCCCACTATCTTCTTCCCTTTCAAGTTTTATGAGTTCTCTTTGTTTTTCTTGCATACGATATACAGATTGAAATTCTTCCACTGTAACCAATTGTATTTTATTTTCTCCTAATCCGAGGATTTATCGGGGGCTAAATTTAGCCTCTTTATCTTTTTTTCCTAAAACCTTTAACTCAGAAAATTTATTTTTACGTTCCGCAAAGATACTGTATCCTACTTTTTCTTTTTTAAGAATCATTTGTATTTCTTGAAAGTTCTCTTTTCTTTCAACCATAACAGGAAGCTTTGTGTTCCCGTCTGAGACCATGAGATAGGGATAATTTATCTTTCCCTTTCTGCCATCGAAAAGTTGTACCACATTACCGTTAAAGCGTCTTAAATGTCTTGGCATTAAAACAAAATTTTTTGATTCTATTTTCATCCATAATCCCCCTTTGAATTAAACTCATTTTCAAAAATACGATCTTTTGAAAATTGAATATTGGATTTAAATTGCTTTGGCAGGAGTCGAACGCTGCTCTTTCTTCAAAGGGTTTGAGTAGAAAGATATACCACTATACAAAGCAAGAAAGCAGTGGGTGCTGCTAGAAGCAGAATAACCACGCAAAGCGGACAAAAGGAGTTGAACCTTTCAAACTGTACATTCCTATTCACCTTAAAAATTTACAGTACCATATCCGCAAAAAAGAGCGTTAAACATTAACGCCCGCATGGAATTTGAGAAAACTCCATGCTAAATAAAGCCTTTGCTTTCCCTTGATATAAATGATATAATAGCAGTATCTTACATTGCTTATTATTTCATTTGACAAGGTGCATCAGCACTACTATGCAATAATTATTTTAGGTTTTCTACTTAAATAGTTTTTCAACATATCAAGTGAGAAATTAAGAGAAATGTACCTTGGTTTGCTCAGACATTCGTCGAGTTTGGACTGAGGTATTTTTAATATACTTTTTTAAAGTGTCTCTTCATCACCTATATTTATATATTAATACTTTTTGGATTAATTGTCAAGTTATACTATAAAAAAGAAAGGAAAAAAATAATATGGAACTTTCTGAACGCTTGAAAAATCTAAGAGAAGAAGGAAATTACAGTCAAGTATTTATGGCTGATATTTTAGATGTATCACAGGGTGCTTATCAAAAGTGGGAATCAGGAGCCCGTTTTCCTAAAATTGAACAACAAAAGAAACTTGCAGAATTTTTTGATGTTTCAATAAGTTATCTTATTGGAGAAACTAATATAAAAAAAGCAACCAGAATAATGGATATAATGGATAAACTTTCTGAGCCTAATCAGGAGGAAACAATTTCTTTTGCTCAAAGAAAATTAGAAGAACAGGAAGAAGAAAACAATATAATTCAAATACATTCTTCTTTAGTACCTTATGAAGTTGAAGAAGAACAAGCCTTATCTGCAGGATATGGTGAAGGTTATACAAACACTTATACTAAAGAAACTGTTTATTGGAATAAAGATATTGCATATGATCGAGCTATACGTATTAAGGGTGAATCAATGGAACCCGAATATCATTATGGCGAGATAGCTTTAATAAAATATCAAGAATGTATAGACTACCCTGGTCAAGTTTGTGCTGTAGATGATGTTGAACGAGGAAAAGCTTATATAAAATGTGTATCTAAAACTGAGAATGGTTTACTTTTGGAGTCGATAAATGATTTAGAAGATAAAGAAGGTAATAGATTATTTCCTAATATATTTATTCCCTTTGAAGAAAATCCTCGAATAATTGGAGTTGTGAAAGAACATTTCTTACCAATAGAAATTTAAATATAAAAAAAGAAGGAGCCTTAGCTCCTTTTTTATTAGTTTATATTATATATTTTGACTTTTGTTCTTTTGCGATGAAAAAAAGCCAGTAATCATAAGGCTTAACAGGATTTTATGACTAGGAAAAACTGTGCATATGACTAGAAAAAACTGTGTATATGACTAGAAAAAACTGTGTATATGACTAGTTATGATTTGACAGACTAGTCATATTATTGTACTCTATAGTTATCAAATACGAAAATATTAAATGGAGTTTCA